>NZ_JAVSCF010000299.1:0-7352 GCF_031932565.1 Streptomyces sp. B1866 | reverse complement strand
CGGGCGCGGGACAGGGGCACAGGCCGGGCCGGTGCGCGGCCGGCACGCGGCGGGCGCGCCGACCGGAGGCCGCACCCGGCGGCGCGGCGGGGTGGTGCGGGTGGCGGGGAGTCGAAGACATCAGGGAGGTGTCACCTCAGAGGCCGGCGCCAGGGACGCGCGCGATCTGTGGGAGCCCTCCTTCCACGACTGCCGGAGTCCGGCGGCGGGCGTCGGCGCAATGCCGCGGCGGGCGCGGGCATGCTCCAGTGGAGTACGCATAAGTGGTCCCATCCTGGGTCGGATTGTGGGGGGAGGACCCGAACGTCGCAGGGAAACGGCAGACCGGCCCTTACCGGCCCGACCAGTCGGTAACAATAGACCCGGTCATCACTGCGACACCACACCTTCGCGTGCGTTTATGACTCATTGGCGTCCGTACTTTCGTGACAGTCTTCGGGTGGCCGGGCGCGGAAAAAGTCCCGCGAGCAGGCCTGAACCACCCTCGGGACGCACGTCCGCCCGGGTGTTCCGGCGCCTTGCCGGCCGTTCGCTCCGGGAACGGGCGGAAACGCGCGCGTTGACGGCGGCCATCTCTTCCCGGAAGACAGCGGATCACTCGTCACAGGCGGCTCCTCTGCTCCAGCTCTTGAAATCGTTTTCCGAATCCCCACATTCTCCAGGCCTGCTCCTCATGTCCGGCGCCTGCCCTGTGCGGGTTCTGCCGGGCGTCGCGGGCCGGGGCGTGCGGTGAACGGTCGGCGAACCGTGCGCGGCGGGTGCGCCCGAGCCCTGGTGCGGCTCCGGCGGCCGGGGCGGGCGTCGCGCTCGCGGGGGCTGGAGGGCGGCCGGGATTCCGGGAAGTCCAGAACATCCCGTACGTCCAGGGGCGTCCTGGACCGCCACGTCCGGGCCGGCCGCGACGGCTTCGCCCGGACTTCCGGCCGGCGGCCCTGCCGCGGGCGCCGTGGGGGCTCGCCCGTTCGGCGTCTGCGGCGCGCGGGGTGCGCCCCCGGGCGCCGCCCGGGGCGTGCCGGGTGCTCGCCCGCGCCGACGCCGTCCGCGTCCCGGAGGGTTTTCCGGCGGATTGCGCGCTCTGGTGTGTGCATCCTCAAGGGAACGCGAAAGGCGGCGGGGTGCGCGCATTGCGCGTGTTCCCGCCGCCCGTGGGCCGCCGGCGTCAGCGGATGTCGGCCGCCTCTTTGCGGTAAAAGGTCATTGGCATATGCCCCCGGTGTCGGGCTGCCGACTGCGGGAGGTTGATTTCCGCAAAAAAGGATCAAGTGTGAAGTGTGCGGCGGTGCCTGCCGTGCCAGGTGCGGACCAAGTGGCCGACATCCGGGACAATCTGGGCATGTGTGAGGTGATGGATTCCGCTTGTGCCGAAGGTTCGGTGAGCGCATCATGGCAGGGTGGAGTGGTGGGGCCGACTCGGTACCCGGGCTCGAAGAGTGCATAATTGGCTCATGCAATGAGATGTCCGCATGATTGGTGTGAGCGCGTTTTCGAAAGGGCGTTCCCGGCGCCGGGAGATGGAATTCCCGGCCCGGTGCCGCTCTCTCGGCTGCTCGCGCGGCGGGCGCCGCGCGAGCAGGTGGAGCAACTGGAGGAGCACGTGACCCGGCTATCCGGCACCCCGCGCGACTGTGACGTCGACCCGATCGCCACGCTCAGCGGCTCCGAGCGGAGAGTCGCCGCCCTGGCCGTTCGGGGCCTGACCAACCGGCAGATCGCGCGGCGGCTGTTCATCACGGTCAGCACGGTCGAGCAGCACCTCACCAACACCTACCGGAAGCTGAACGTCAGCAGGCGCGGGGAGCTGCCGAGCGAGCTCGGCCGGATGGCCGACGGCGCCTGACCCGCGGCCCCGCCGGGCCGCCGCCGCGCGCGGGCCGCCGCAGCGGCACGCTCGGCGCGCTCCGGCGGCACGCCGCGGCCGCGCCCGGCGGGTGCCGGAGCGGCCGGGGCCGGGAGTCCGCCCCTCACAGGCGGCAGCTGACCTCCATGCCGTCCGCCACCGGGAACGTGACGCTGTGGTAGCCGTTGCCGGGGTCTCGGACATAGGCGAGGTAGTCGGCCAGGTCGCTCATGTCGACGTCGTCCGCGATGACGAGCGCCCCGGCCGGCAGCCGGGGCTCCAGCAGGCGCAGCACCGGAAGGCACAGATCCTTCCAGCCGTCGAGCAGGACGAGCTGGACCTCTGTGTCCAGGGCGGACAAAGTGGCGCGGGCGTCCCCCTCCAGCACGGTGACCAGGTCGTCCAGTCCGGCGGCGGCGAGGTTGGCGCGGGCCGCCGCGATCTTGTCCGCGCTGAGTTCGGTGGTCACCACCCGGCCGTGGCCGTTGTCGCGGACCGCCGAGGCCAGGTAGAGGGTCGAAATCCCGTACGAGGTGCCGAACTCGACCACCGTGGTCGGGCGGACGGCCCGTACGAGCGCGTAGAGCAGGTCGCCGCCGCGCGCCGAGACCGGCATGTACACCGCGGCGTTGGCGTCCGCGAGCTGCTGCGCGGTGGCGCGGCGGAAGTCGAGCCCGGTCTCGGCGCGGACGCGCTCCTGTTCCGTGTCGTCGTCCTCGGCCGCGGTGAAGAGCCGGTCCAGCAGGGTGCTCACGCGCGGGTCGTGAAGGGTGTTGTCGGTCATGGCCGTAAGAGTAGACGCAACGTTGCGTCTACTCCAGGGCTTGTACACTGCCTGTGAGGAGGGGCACATGGGTGGACGCACCGACGCGGCGCGGGAGAAGGCCGGCGCCGGCCGGGCCCGCCATCACGGCAACCGGCACGGCCGCAGCGAGAGCGCCCGGCAGGCCGTCCTGGAGGCGGCGGACGACCTGCTCGCGGAGCGGGGATTCGCCGGGGTGACGATCGAGGGCATCGCCGCGAAGGCCGGGGTCGCCAAGCAGACGATCTACCGCTGGTGGTCCTCGAAGACCGACATCCTCCTGGACGCCCTCGTGGACGACGCCGCCGAGCACCTGGACCCCACCGACCTGGGCGACCTGGGCCGCGACCTGCGCCAGCACCTGCGTCGGCTGGCCGGCTTCCTCACCGGCTCCGACCCCGGCGAGGTCGTCAAGGCGCTCATCGGCCAGGCGCAGCACGACCCGGCCGTCGCCGCCGCGCTGCGCGACAGGTACCTCGGCAGGCAGCGCGACCGCGACCGCAAACCTTTCGAGCGCGCCCTGGGCCGCGGCGAACTGCCGCCCGGCCTCGACGTCGACGCCGCGCTCGACCAGCTCGTCGGGCCGGTCTACTACCGGGTGCTGGTCACCGGCCAGTCCGTGGACGCCGCCTTCACCGACGCCCTGGTCGACGCCCTCCTGGACCGCGCGGAGCGCGCGCCCGGCCGCTGACCGGCGCGCGGCGGCCCGGCGGGCCGGCCCCGGTCAGAACGTCGGGACGGCCACCGCGTCGTAGGCCGTGTCCGGCGTCGGCGGGGTGGTGAGCCGGCCGTTGACGAGATAGAGGCGGCCCTGCCACGCCGCGACGGTGGTGGGCACGTCGAAGCGCGGGTCGGTGCGGCTGCCCACCACCCGGCCCGCGCCGCCGTCGGCGGTCAGCTCCACCCGGGTCAGCAGGTTCAGCCGGTTCTGCACCGCGTACAGCCGGGTGCCCCTGCGCAGCAGGCCGTCGTTACGAGGCAGCGCCGCGCCGCCGAGGTCCACCGCGCGGGCGGCGCCGGTGGCGGGGTCGACACGGAAGAGGCGGCCGGTGCTGGTCTGCCCGACGACCAGCCCCCTGCCGTCGGGCGTGGTGACGATACCGTTCGCGTTCACGGTCCCGGGCTCCACCACCAGGTCCCCGGTCAGCGGCAGCCGCTGGACCCGGTCCGGTGCGGGCAGTTCGCCGTGCCGGCCCAGCGGCAGCCGGTAGAGCACCGGCCGGCGGGAGTCGGTGAACCACACGGCCTTGCGCGTGAGCACCAGGTCGTTGACGAAGGTGTCGGCGTCCGCGAACCGGTAGCGGGCCAGGACGGCGCCGGTGCGCAGGTCCACCACGCGGGCGTCCCCGCCCGTGCCGCCGGCGACGAACAGCCTGCGGTGCGCGGAGTCCACCTTGACCCCCAGCGCCGGCGTGCCCGGTCCGGGAGACAGCACGCGGCCCCGGCCGGTGCGCAGGTCCACCTGCCAGATCCGGCCGTCGGCCCGCGAGCCCAGGTACGCCGTCGGCCACGCGCCGATCGCGATGCCCTCCGGCTGGAATCCCGCGGGCAGCGGGAAGCCGGCCGGCGTGTCGGTCCGCGGCGCCGCGCCGGCCGCCGCGGACGGCACGCCGCACAGCCCCAGCGCGAGGGACACCAGGGCCGCGGTGAGACCACGCATCGGTACTGCCATCGCCCATCGCCCTATCGCCGTTCGTACCGCCCGCCCCGCCGTTTCATCATCGAAGCCGCCCCCACCCGGCGCAACCGCGGGCCCGCCCGCCGGCCGCGCCGCGGTGCCCGGCGGCCCCACGGCCGGAGCGCGCGGAAACGCCGCCCGGGTGCGCCGCCCGGCCGGCCGGCGGGGCCGGAGCCTCGGCGGGCGCGGCGAGGCACGGGGGACCCGGGCCCCGCACCGGCTCACGCGCGGTAGGAGCCGATCAGCCGGGCCAGGTGCCGGCCCGCGACCAGCAGCGGCTCCTCGCTGCGGGAGACCTGGGCGGACGTCTACACGCCGCGCCTCGACGCGGGGGAGCACCCGGGCGACGTGGACCGGCTCGCCATGGGCGCGGCGAGCGCCGGCCACGTGCTGCACACCGCCCGGGACGCGGGCGTGGACGACGCGCTGCCCGCGGCCGTCGCCGAGGTCTTCCGGCGCGGCCTGGCGGCCGGGTACGGCGGTGACAGCTTCACCAGCCTGGTCAGGCTGTTCGCCGCGCCCGCCGCCTGACCTGGGCCCGCCGCCCCGGCCCGGCGGACCACCCGGCCCGGCGGACCGTCAGTCGGTCGCCGTCGCCGGGTCGCTGGTGCTCGGGCGGCCGGTCTCCACGTGCCCGGCCAGGCGGCGCAGGAAGGCCGCGTCCCGGTCCGAGCGCACCGTCAGGTCGTACCAGCCGTGGCTGCGCGCCGGGCGCGCGACGTGCACGGCGCGCCCGCCGGGCGCCAGGCGGTAGGTGGCCGGGGGCTCGTGTCCGTACGCGTCGGCGACGGTGAGCCGGACGGCCTGGCCGCCCTCGTTGACCAGGTCGACCGCGANGGCGCGCGACGTGCACGGCGCGCCCGCCGGGCGCCAGGCGGTAGGTGGCCGGGGGCTCGTGTCCGTACGCGTCGGCGACGGTGAGCCGGACGGCCTGGCCGCCCTCGTTGACCAGGTCGACCGCGACCTGCTCGCGGCGCCCGTCGTGCCGCGCGGCCACGCGCGGGCCCGCGGCACCGGCCCGCCCGGCGAACCGCCGCAGGAAACCGGCCGGGCCGTGCACCGTCAGGTCGTACGCGCCGCCGTCACCGGGCGCGGCCCAGTCGGCGGACAGCGTCCGGCCCGCCTCCACCGTGTAGGTCCACGGCCCCTGCCCGCCGAGTGCCGACGTCACGTAGAACTGCGCGCCCGCGCCGCCGTGGCTGGCGAAGTCGACGGCGACCCGCCCGGCGTCCGGCCCCGGGCGCGCGTCGGCGGCCAGGTCGTACGGCAGCGGCCGGGCCGGCCGCAGCCCGCGCTCCTGGCGGGGCAGCCGCGGGCGCGCCGGGGGCCGGGGGACGTAGTCGGGGTGCCGGACGCGGTCCGGGGGCGCGTAGCCGCCGGTGTCCGGCAGGTCCGGCACCCGGGCGTCGGCGCGCGCGAAGTCGAACGCGGCGGTGAGGTCGCCGCACACCGCCCGCCGCCACGGGGAGATGTTCGGCTCCCGCACGCCGAAGCGCCGCTCGATGAGCCGGATCACCGACGTGTGGTCGAACACCTGCGAGCACACCCAGCCGCCGGTGCTCCACGGCGACACCACCAGCATCGGCACCCGCTGCCCCAGGCCGTACGGGACGGGCTCGCCGCCGGCCCGCGCGGGCGGGTACAGCTCGCCGGCGACGTCCGCCGTCGACCGGCCGCGCTCCGGCGAGGCGGGCGGGTACGGCGGCACGACGTGGTCGAAGTAGCCGTCGTTCTCGTCGTACGTGACCAGCAGCGCCGTCCTGCTCCACACGCGCGGGTCCGCGGTCAGCGCGTCCAGCACCCGCGCGACGTACCAGGCGCCGTAGTTGGCCGGCCAGTTCGGGTGCTCGCTGAACGCCTCGGGGGCCGCGATCCAGGAGACGGCGGGCAGCCGCCCGGCCAGCACGTCGGCCTTCAGCTGGTCGAAGTAGCCCTCGCCGTCCTTGGTGCGGGTTCCGGTGCGGGCCCTGTCGTACAGCGGGCTGCCCGGGGCCGCGGTGCGGTACCGGTCGAAGTACAGCAGGGAGTTGTCGCCGTAGTTGCCGATGTACGGGTCCCGCGTCCAGCCCCAGGAGCCCGCGGCGTCGAGCCCGTCGCCCGCGTCCTGGTAGACCTTCCACGAGATCCCGGCCTGCTCCAGCCGCTCGGGGTAGGTCGTCCAGGAGTAGCCGCGCTCGGCGTTGTCGACGACCGGCCCGCCGCCGGCGCCGTCGTTGCCGGTGTAGCCGCTCCACAGGTAGTACCGGTTGGGGTCGGTGGGACCCATCAGCGAGCAGTGGTACGCGTCGCAGACGGTGAACGCGTCGGCGAGCGCGTAGTGGAAGGGGATGTCCTCGCGCGTGAGGTAGGCCATCGTGGTCGCGGTCTTGGCGGGCACCCACCGGTCGTAGGCGCCGTCGTGGAAGGCCGCGTGCCCGCCCTGCCAGTCGTGGTTGAGGTCCTCCAGGAACCGCAGGCCCAGGTCGTCGGCGTCCGGCCGGAAGGGCAGCACGTCCCGCGTGCCGTCGGACTGGTACCACACCGGCTTGCCGCTGGGCAGCACCACCGGCCGCGGGTCGCCGAAGCCCCGTACGCCCCGCAGCGAGCCGAAGTAGTGGTCGAAGGACCTGTTCTCCTGCATGAGGACGACGATGTGCTCCACGTCCCGCAGGGTGCCGGTGCGGCGGTCCGCCGGGATCCGCGCCGCCCGGGCGATGCTCGGGGCGAGCGCGGACAGCGCGGCGGTGCCGCCGGCCAGCTCCATGAAACGTCGGCGGTCGATGTCGGCCATGGGACGCCGGCCTCCCGGGGCGTAGGGGGTGGTACGTGCGCGGGCGCGGACAGTATCGGCACGCGCGGGGAACGCCGCGGGGTGCGCCGGGTGAACCGCGGACGAACCCGCACGGTCGCCGCGGCCCGCCGCGGGGCCGTCCGGCCGGGGGAGCCGGAAACCGGACACCCGCCCGCGCGGGCGCGCCGCCGGCCCCGCCGTGCGGCAGGCTGGAGCCATGCCCACCGGCCAGCCCACCGGCGACGGACCCCGCGGCGCCGCGGCC
>NZ_JAVSCF010000298.1:0-7389 GCF_031932565.1 Streptomyces sp. B1866 | reverse complement strand
GATCGCCCGCACCCGCCGCCTGGCCCCCGACGACGTGGCCCTCTGGCGGCTGCCGGAGGCCCCGATCGCGGCCGGGCAGGCCCGCGACCACGTCCGCGAGCAGCTTCAGGCGTGGCACGTGGACGAGAGCCTGGCGACCACCACCGAGCTATTGGCCAGCGAGCTGGTCGGCAACGTCATCCGGCACGCCAAGGGCCCGATCTACCTGCGCCTGCTGCGCAGCCAGACCCTGATCTGCGAGGTCTCCGACGGCAGCCTGACCACCCCGCACATCCGCCGCGCCGCGGTCACCGACGAGGGCGGCCGCGGCCTGCAACTGGTCGCGGCGCTGGCCCGGCGCTGGGGCACCCGCTTCACGCCCACCGGCAAGTGCATCTGGACCGAGCAGCCGCTGCCGGAGGACGAGCAGTCCCACCCCCTCACGTCTCCCGCGCCGCCGCCCCGGCCGCCGGGTCGGCGGCACACAGCGGGCGCCGGACGCTGACCGCTCGCCCGTCCCACGATCCGTGACGTCCCGTGCCCGCGAGGTGACTTCACCGGTTTCCATGGAATAATCCCTTCCGTTGTTTTCCGGTGCCACACTGCGCCACGTGTCTGCAACCGGGGGAAGACCGAGAGCCGAGGAACCGCGTCTCACCATCGATCGCCGGGCGTCGTCGCTGCGTACGCGCCGGCGATTCCTGCTTTCCGCCGCCGTACTGCTGGCCCTGCTGCTGACCTCCACGGCAGCCCTGGCCGTCTCGGGGAACGTGCTGCTGCCGTTCGAGCGGATCGTCACCCTGGAAGGCCGGATGGGGTCGAAGTCCGAGTTCTTCGAGGACCGGCAGGTCCGGCGGATCCTGATGCGGCATCACATACAGGTGCACGTGACGACGTCCGGCTCGCGCGAGGTGGCCGTCGGCGATCTGGAGCCGTACGACTTCGTGTTCCCCTCGGGCCAGCCGGCCGGTGACCTGATCACCGCGGACCGGCGGGAGCGGCGGCAGTACGCCCAGGTCTACCGGCCGTTCGTCAGCCCGATCGCCCTGGCCACCTACCGGGAGTACGCCGAGACCCTGCGCGACGCCGGAGTCGCCACCGCGCAGCCCGCGGGCCCGGGCGGCGGACCGGCGCTGTACTACACGCTCGACATGAACCGCTTCCTGAGGCTGGTCGACGGCGGGAGGCGGTGGAACGACCTCGGCATACGCCGGCACGGCGCCGCCAACGGCAACATGGTGCTGGCCCAGACCTCCAACATCTGCGGGTCCAACTCGGCCGGCACGTACCTGGGCCTGGTCGCCTTCACCCGCAACGACGGCAGGGTGCCCGACTCCCCGCGCGCCGCGGACCGCCTCGCCTCCGAGATCAAGCCGCTGCTGGTCGGCCAGGGCATGCCCTCGGCCGACGTGTTCCAGCCCTACACCTCCCCGGAGGGCAAGGACATCGCCCCGGTCGTCGTGGCGTACGAGCACCAGTACCTCGCCTACCAGGCCTACCGCCGGGCGCACGGCAAGGAGGTCGACACCGAGCGGGTGCTGCTCTACCCGTCCACGCAGTTCGTGACCCAGCCCCAGTTCATCGCCCTCAACCGGCGGGCCGACCGGCTCGGCGAGCTGATCACCCAGGACCGGGCCCTGCGCGAGCGCGCGATGAAGCTCGGCTTCCGGGTGCTGGACCCGGCCGGCGCGGTGGACAGCGACCAGCTCAGCGGGTTCCTGAGCGAGCGGGACATCCCTGTACCCGCCGACGACGCGGACGACACCAGGACGGCCATGCCGAGCCTCCGGCTCCTCGAACGCATGATCTCCGTCATCGGCGACTGCCCGCCGGCGGTGCTGCGGCCCGGGACGGACGACGGGGAGGACGACGGGACAGACGACGGGACGGCTGACGGGACGGACGGCGGGACCGCGCGGACCGGAGGGCCCGGATGAGCAGGCCGCACCGGACCGGCGGCCCGCGCCCCGCCGCCCGTACGCCCCGAACCGCGCGCCGGGCCGGCACCCCCCGCACCGCCCGCGGCACCGTGCGCCCGACCGCCGCCCTCACCCGCGCCTGCCTGGCCCTCGCCCTGCTCGCCGCCGCCGTGCTGGCCACCGCGTCCTGCTCCTCCGACGGCCGGAAGTCCGTCACCCTCGACGTCCTGGCCAGCTCCGAACTCGCCGACCTGGGCCCGCTGCTGGACGACCTGCGCCACGACACCGGCGTCACGCTGCACATGGACTACCAGGGCACCGTGGACGCCAGCGACGCGCTCACCCCCGGCCACTACCGCCACGACCTGGCCTGGCTGTCCTCCGACCGCTGGCTGCGGCTGCGCCTCGCGGCGTCCGGCTCCCGCACCGGGCTCCCGCTGTCCACCCGCACCATGATGTCCCCGCTGGTCATCGGCATGAGGCGGGCCGCCGCCGAGCGCCTGCGGCACGCCAGCCCGGACGGCCGGATCTCCTGGGCGGACGTGGCCGCGGCCGCCGCCACCGGCTCGTTCCGGTACGCCATGGCCGACCCCCGGCACACCAACAGCGGCCTGTCCGCGCTCGTCGGCGTGGCGACCGCGGCCGCGGGCACCGGCGCGGCGCTGCGCCCGCAGGACGTGGCCTGCGACCGGCTGCGCGGCTTCCTCACCGGCCAGGCGGTCACCGGCCGGTCCACCGGCGACCTGGCGGACGCCTACGTGCGCCACCAGGACGGCACCGACGCGCTGATCACCTACGAGTCCGAACTGCTCGCCCTCAACGCGAGCGGCAGGCTGCGCGAGCCGCTGGAGGTGGTCTACCCCGAGGACGGCATGGTGCTGTCCGACTACCCTCTTCTGCTGCTCGACCCGGCCAAACGTCCGGCGTACGACAAAGTCGTGGCGTGGCTGCTCGGCGAGCACGCCCAGCGGAAGCTCATGGAGCGCACGCTGCGCCGCCCGCTGGACACCGGCATCCGCCGCGACCCGAGGCTGCGCAGGCCCATCGGCAACGCGCTGTACTTCCCCGACCAGCAGCAGGTCGTCACGCGCCTGCTGGCCGACTACGCGGCGGACACCCCGAAGGACATTCCCGGCAGCGCCCCGACCGGCCCGCCCCCGCCCGCGGCGCCCGCGTCCCAAGCCCTCTTCCTGCTGGACTTCTCCGGCTCCATGCGCGGCGAGCGGATCGCCGAGCTGCGCGCCGCGTTCGACGGGCTCAGCGGCTCCGACACCTCGCACACCGGCCGGTTCGTCCGCTTCTTCCGGGGCGAGCGGATCACGGTGGTGCGCTTCGGCAGCCGCGTACTGGCCGAGCGGACCCTCACCTACCGCGACGAGAAGGACCTCGCCGCGCTGCGCGCCTTCGTCGCCTCCGAGGACTTCGACGGCTCCACCGCCGTGTGGTCCACGCTGGACGGCGCGTACGACCGGGTCGCGGACCTGCTGCGCGCGGGCCCGGGGCGGCCGCTGTCCGTCGTGCTGATGACCGACGGCGAGAGCAACACCGGGATCGGCCTCGACACCTTCCTGGCCCGCTACCGCCAGCGGCCCGCGCCCGTACGGGCCGTGCACACCTACGCCATCCGCTACGGCGACGCGGGCACCGCCGCCCTGGACCGCGCGGCGTGGGCCACGGGCGGGCGGATGGTCGACGCCCGGACCGGTTCCCTACTCGACGCCTTCCAGGAGACCCGCGGCTGTGTTCAGT
This sequence comes from Streptomyces sp. B1866, assembly GCF_031932565.1. Taxonomy (NCBI): domain Bacteria; kingdom Bacillati; phylum Actinomycetota; class Actinomycetes; order Kitasatosporales; family Streptomycetaceae; genus Streptomyces; species Streptomyces sp. B1866. The sequence continues at coordinate 3,742 of NZ_JAVSCF010000298.1, read as the reverse complement.
GAGATGTGGTGGGACCTGTGGTGGGGCTGGATGCTGCTGTGACTGCTGGCCGTGGCCAGCGCCGTGGCCCTCGCCGCGCTCGGCGTGCGCGAGTGGCGCCGCCGCGGCGCCCCGGCCAACGGCAGCCTGACCGGCAGCCTGTGCTTCTACCTGCACAACGAGGCGGTCATGGACCTGTACCGGATGGGCCGGTACACCGAGGCCCTGACCCAGCAGGTCGAGCGCAAGACCAGCGGCAGCACGGAGGCCCGGGTGGAGTCCGCGGTCGCCGGGGCGCGGGCCGGAGTCGGCAGGCAGCGGGGGGAGGAGAAGGTCAGCAAGTACGTGAGCGAGTCCTCGCCGATCGACGTGATCGGCATCCTCGTCAGCGCCCTGGAGGACGAGGACGCCATCGTCTACGTCAACCTCGTCACCGGCACCGTCCGCCACAACGGCGCCCTGGCCCGCACCCTGACCGCCACCGGCCGCTCCGTCTCCCAGGCCCGCGACCTGCGGCTGCGGGACGTGGAGGACTACGTCCTGCTGCGCGCCCGCTTCCGCCTCGCCGCCCACGACCCGCACCGCGGCCCCGACGAAACGGTCTTTCACGCGCCGTACGGCAACCCGGAGGACCCGGAGGACGGCCCGCGCGTGCGGGTCACGTGCGCGACGGAGGGGCTGCGTAACGCGGACGTGCGCCGGGGGACGTTCTCGGCGCGGTGCCTGGGCAAGGTGGAGGACTGGAACGCGGAGGAGGGCGTGCTGGAGGTGCGGGCGATCGCCATCTTCGTGTGAGGGCGGCGAGGAGCGGGGCGGCGATGTCAGTCGTCGTCGAAGTCTTCGCCGAAGGTGACGCCCAGTTCCGCGACGAGCGCCGCGGCCAGTTGCAGCGTCTGCGCCCGATCGGTGATCACCTGCTTGAGCGACGCGAGGCCGCAGAGCTCGGAGAGGTCGTTGCCGCGCAGGTCCATACCACGGTACGTGCCGCCGTCGAACTCCGTCAGCCGCAGGTCGCAGTGGTCGAACGCCGCCCCGTTCAGGTCGGCCATGGCGAACGTGGTCTCTCGCAGGGAGCACTCGGAAAAGATCACCGGACCGGTGGCGCGGACGCGGGCGAGGGTGCTGTAGTCGAGCTTGCAGTTCTCGAACAGGACGTTGTCGAGGGTGACGTCCTCCAGCGTGGCGCCCATCAGCTTGCAGTCGCGGAAGACGGCGCGGGAGACCTTGCTGTCGGACCAGTGCGGGGCGGCCAGGTCGCAGCCGGTGAACTCCACCGAGTCGACGCGGAGCTTCACCAACCGGGCACGCTGGGCTTTGAGCCCGGAGATGCGCCCGTCCATCAGGTGCACGTCGGTCAGGTCGAGCGCGCGCAGGTCCGCGTCGCCGTAGCGGAACTCCGCGATCCAGCCGCGACCGCCCTCCAGCGAGGACACGTTGGACAGGTACCGGCCGGGCCCGTCCAGATCGGGCAGGGTGACGCTCGTGCGGCGGATCGTGCGGGTTCCCATCGAGGTGCCTTCCGGGGTGGTGGGTCTGTCGGGTCCGTTCTGGAAATGGTCTCGGAACTGCTGCCGTCGGTGCTGGAGGCTGACGCGCGGCGCCTGCTTCCCCCCGGCCATGGCGTCGGCGGACCGGGCACCCCACACTCGGCGGCCAAGCGCGACGCCTCCGGTCGCTACGTCCTGCCCAGGTTGGGCCCTGGTGAGCTGCGGCGCCTCTTCCGGCCGAGCCATGCCCTCCCACGGGCGGCGGGTGCCGTTTGCGACCTGAGGTACCGTCGAAGAAGTCACGGTTTCGGGACGGGAGTCATCGACATGCCGCACCCTGTTGACGTACCTCCTGGCGGTGTGGGCGCGCGTATCCGCGAGTTGCGGGAGGACGTGCGCGGCTACTCCCTCAGAGAGTTGGCGGCCAAGGCCCACGTGTCGCGTTCGATGCTGTCCATGATCGAGCGCGGGGAGCGCAACGCGAGTGAGCAGGTTATCGCCTCCGTCGCGCGCGCTCTTTCGGTCGGTGTGTCCCACCTGCGCGGCCAGCCCTACCGGGAACAGATGCAAAAGGACCGGCTCGACCAGATGATCGAGCCGCTCGGGGCCGCACTTGACAACTGGGACCTGGCGGCGCCTGACGACGCGGTACCACCCCGGTCGCTGGTCGCCATCCGCGGAGACGTGATGAAAACGCGCGCGATGCGGGAGAAGGCCGACCTGGTCGGGCTCGCGGAAAACCTGCCTTCCCTCATGGAAGAGATCCTGCATTCGCTTCAACTGGGACACAGCGACGCGGAGCGCGCCGAACTGCACTGGATGCAGACCGAGGCGGCGCGGGGCGTGTGGCGAGTCGCCTATCGTGTCGGCGAGATGCACCTGGCACGGCTCGCTCTGGCGCGCATGGCCCAGGCCGCAGCACGGTCCGAGGACCCCAGGCAGGTAGCCATCGAACGGTGGATGCGCGCGCAGACCGCTTTCGAGGGAGGCGCGCCGGGACTGGACATAGGGTTGCGCTTGGTGACCCAGGCACTGAGCGACCTCGGTGACGACGGGCGTGCGGAAACACGCGCGGTGCGCGGTGCGCTGCATCTCAAGGGCGCCATCCTGTCGGCGAGGAGAGGCGACCTGGACGAGTCGGACGCCTGGCTGGACGAGGCGCGCGCCATTGCCAAGGGGACCGGTGAAACCAGTTGCTACGAACTGACCTTCGGGCCGACCAACGTGGAATTCCATGCTGTAGCAGCCGCAGCCGACCGGGACAAGCACTCCCTGGCGTTGAAGCGAGCCAAGGCCGTGAGGATTCCCGACGATTTCCCGGTCGGCCGCGTCGGCCATTTCTACCTCGACCTTGCACGCGCGCAGGTGTGGACCGCTCAGCACGAATCCGCGTTCGATTCCCTCCTGAAGGCTCGTCAGCAAGCCCCCCAGCAAACGCGCTACCACCCCCAGACGATTGAGGTGTCGGCGGCGATCAGACGGGCGAAGGCGCGAATCCCGGACGAGCTGCGCGAGTTCTGTCTGTGGTGCGGCGTGTAGTGCTACCGAGAGTACGTCAAGGGGTGTGGCGTCCACAGTGTGTGGACGCCACACCCCTTTCTCGTCGCCATGCTGAAAGACCAACAAGACCCCGGCGACGCGGGCCTGCGTCCCGGGGCATGGCCAACGCTGAGAAGGAGCGTCAGCATGCCGAAGACTATCGGCGTGGGCGGATTATTGCGACGCCTGTTCCCGTGTCGCGCGCGTGGACGACACCGGGCCGGGTCGGCGCCCTCCCAGGTCGTCCCCCGCCGGGGTGCGGTGGGGTCGGAGAACGGACCGGATCGGGTGGCTGCGGTTGCGGCTGCGGTGGTGGGCATCCCGACGTTGCGGTTGCCCCGGGTGCCGGTCGAGCCCGTTCCGGATCCGGCGGATGAGGTGTTCTGGCCGGTGGACACCCCGTTGGTGCGGCCGTTCGTGCTCGCGCATGAGCGGAAGGTGGCCGAGCGGGAGCGGGAGTTGGCCGCGCGGCGGCGGGCCACCCGGGCGGAACGGCGGGTGCGGCGGCGTCGGCGGTGGGCGGCCTCGCTGGCCGCGTACGGGATCGACGTCGGCCCGCGCCGGATCCACGGCGTTCAGGTCGCGCGGGCGGGGGCCGTTCCGGGGGGTGACTGGGCATGGCGATGATGACCATCCGGGTGTACCGGCTGAACCCGGCGACCGGCGAGCAGGCGGAGGTCAGCTCGTGTTCCGTCCGAGGTGAGCCGGGCCGTTCGTTCGCTCCGGTGTCGTGTGAG
>NZ_JAVSCF010000297.1:0-7399 GCF_031932565.1 Streptomyces sp. B1866 | reverse complement strand
CGGTTCCAGCGGCTCGAACCCGGCGTCCCGCATGCCCTTCTCGGCCCAGGCGGCGGTGACCTCGCGGTGTGAGCGCTCCTCGGCGTCTTCCAGGTCCTGCGGGGCGGGGTCGGCCACTTGCGGCCCGAGGTCATCCGCTATTCCTGTGAGTACAGCAATCCGGGTCGAATTTCTTCGATTCTTCCGAGAAGCCCATCTATGTGCTCCTTGTCGTGCATGGCCGACACAGTGAGGCGAATACGGCAGGTCTCCGGAGAGACGGCCGGCGGGGTGACGGCGACACACCAGTACCCCTTGTCGAGCATGAATTCCTCGAACTTTGCGGCTGCCTGTGGTGTACCCATGTGGAGGGGGATGATGGGCCCATCGCCGGGCGGCTGAAGCCCCATGCGGGCGAGTCCAGCCCGAAGCCGACGCACGTTAGCCCAGAGGGCATCGCGTATTCCCGGCTCACTGCGAAGGATTCGCAGGGCTGCAATGGTCGCTGCGGCCTGCTCTGCCGGCAGACTTGAGGTGAAGCGGTAGCCCGAACTGAAGGTACGGAGCATGGTGACAGTCCGCTCATCACCTAGGACGGCTCCTCCCATGCCCCCAAAGGCTTTGCTGAGCGTGGCGACCTGGAGGGGGATTCGGCCGGTGAGGCCGAAGTGGTCGGGGGTGCCGGAACCGTCTGCCCCGTACACTCCGGTGCCGTGAGCATCGTCCACCATGAGGACAGCGCCGTAGGTATCGCACGCCTCTACCAGGCGGGGGAGGTCTGCCAGGTCTCCATCCATGCTGAACACACCTTCGGTGACAACGAGAACAGCACATCCCTGGTGCGCTGCGAGTATCTCGGCCAGGTGTTCGGCATCGTTGTGCCGAAACCGAAACCGCTCGGCGGATGATTGGCGTGCGCCCATCTGAATGCTTCGATGGCACAGCTCATCGTAGATGACCACCGGTCGGACGGGTGGTGGGGAGCCGTACCAGCGGCGGGCCAGTCCGCCAGCATCGAGAATGCCATGGACCGCGGCGATATTGGCCAGCAGCCCGGTTGCCGTGATGAGAGCGGACCGCTGCTTCTTGAACTCGGCGAGTTCGTATTCAAGCTGTTCGAGCAGCGCGAGGTTGCCGCCGAGCCGACGGGACTCGCTGGTGGCGTGGGTGTGCTCGCGCAGGGCTTGGGCCGCGGCGGCCCTTACCTCGGGGCGATGGTTGAGGCCGAGGTAGTTGTTGGAGCAGAAGGAGACCACGGTACGGCCGCCGTGGAGGCGTACATGCGGCGTGGGCAGGGTGTCGCTGCGTCGCTCCGGTGGCAGGAGTCCACGGACGGCCAGCCAGTCATGAGCGGCGTAGAGATCGGCAAGTAACGTCGGCGTATTCATCTGGCGAGTTGGAGGCTGGAGGTCACAGTGAGCAGAGGTGAGGCGTGGAAGCCTGTCTGACGACGGTCGACCAGATCCGTGACCCAGCGCAGGATTCCCTTGGGATCGGCACAGTAGCTGCCATCCGCGTGAGATTTCAGTACGCTACGCGCAGCCAGGTCTGCGAGGGCCTGTCGGCAGCTATATAATTCCAACTCGGCGAATCGCCGATAGCCTGGATGAACGCCGAAACCGCCGTTGGGGTGCGTGTGGTCGAGGACGCGGGCCAGGACGTCCTCGGTGTGGAATTCCCTGCCAGTGAGGTCGGGGAGACAAAGGGCTGCTACGGTAGCCCATGCTTGTCTGCGTAGCCCCATAAGGACGTCTGAGTCGCCGGCTACACGTCGGCTGAAGGCCGAGGCACCCATCCAGGCCAAGTACCACGTCTCCTCGGTGGTGTTCCAGTAGGAGTCGTCTACCTGCCCGAGAAGCGCTGGCCGACCATTGATCACGGGAATTCCGCGACCTGATGCAGCGTCGTGGGCCTGGCCGATGGTGAGGTATTCGCCGGGGTAGCGGCGGTCGAGGCACATTCCGTGCCGGTCGTGAAGGCGGCTGTAGTCGTCGATGAAACAGATGAGGCGGTCAAAGAGCGCCCGGTCCGGCCTGGTGCCCGTGGGAAGGAGGACGTTGACGTCGATGTCACTGCGTCCGCGGACGGCAGCCCCGTAGGGCAGGCTTCCGCTGGTGAATGCCACAACGGTGTCGGGAATATGAAATTTGACCAGCTTTCCGAGCTCCTCGTGGATACGATCACTCTCTTCCACTCCAATTATCTCGCCGCGCGTCACAGGTCACCGGCCGCGTTGTTGATGAACAGCGTCTCGACGCAGGCTTGCCGAGGAAGCCGGATCGCCGCGACGGTCAGCTCGGCGATGGACCTGGCATCCATGAATTCCTTCTTCTCCTCAGGCGGCAGATGGTCGTACGAGGGGGTATCGACCGAACCGGGCTGGATACACGTCACGCGGATCCGGCGGGCCCGGAACTCCTCCCGTATGCTCGCGGCGAACCCCTCCAGCGCGTGCTTGGAGGCACAATAGAGGGACCAATCGGCAAATCCCCTGCGGCCTGCGATGGACGAGACGAACGTGATCACCGCTTCGCCGTCACGAAGCAGTGGCGCGAACGCCTGGGTGGAGAAGACCGCCCCGGCCACGTTGGTGTCGCACAGTTCGTCGTACTGGGCACGGCTGACGGAGACCAGCGGTGTCGGGTAGCCAACTCCCGCGCACAGGACCAAGGCATCCACGTGTCCGGATGAGCTCGCTACGGTGTCAGCGGACTCCTTGATTGCGTCGATGTCGCGAATGTCGACATCGTGCACGATGCAACCATCATGCGCGGCGTGGGCGCAGCTACTGGCTCGCCTCGCAAGGACGTGGACCCTCCAGCCGAGGTGGAGCAGCAGGGTGCTGATCGCCTCACCGATACCGAGGCTCCCCCCTGTGACGACCGCGACACGTTCAGTGCTCTCGCTCATTACTGGCCTCCGGTCAGTCGTCTCGGATGGTCTGGCATATTTCGTCTATCGCGGGAGTGATGCGCTCCGGATCGCTGGTGAACACGTCGCCGTCGCGATTGTGGTCCGAGATGACGAGCAGGCAACGCAGGTGTTGGCCGGCGAGGTTGGCCGCAGCGAACAGGTGAGCACTCTCCATGTCGACACAGTCAGCCGCACCCACGAGCTGATCGTGGAGAAGGGTGGAGTCGGCCAGGCACTCGACCGTTGCAGCGACCGCGCCAGACGCCAACGGCTTTGCCGGATGGCCACGACGGCAGTAGGTCGACAAGTTCATCGCAGGGGCCGATGGCCCCTCCGCAGTAGCGGAGGAGGCCGCGATGAAGGCGGATTCCGGATCCACTGTGGCGCCGATCGGCTGGTTTTGCAGGCCACCTGCCAGGCCGACAAACGTCACCCGTGTCGCCTCGGGAAGAGCGAAAACGATGTCCTTGGCAGCAGTCCCTTGGGGAACCTCCACGACGGCAATGTCCCCGAGCAGGGATGTGCGCCACCACCCGGCACACTCCTTTCCACCGCGGGCCAAGGCTGTGTGGATACTGCGAATGGGGGTAAGGAACACTTCGGGACCGAGCCAGTCACAACCGAGCAGTGTCATACGTGCCCGTCGCCGCCACTGTTCGTCCGGAATTTTGGTCTTGCTGGAGACCAGCCCTTCCGATGCGGTCATGACGAGCTTACCGGAAGCGTCATCACCGGAAGTGGGCAGGCGGTGGCTAACTTTCGGACCGGGCGCATCATGGCTTCCACCCCTGTGCGCAACTCGGTGAAGGGCGTCTCCTTCAGATTTCCCAGACGGAACCGCTCCTCGTCCAGCTTGTAGAGCCATGAGCATGTGGCCAGGTCTCCGTTCGGTGCCACAAAGAACACCGACTGTCCCGCTGGGCACCCCATAACGTCGCTGGGCTGAGGTCTCCCGAGGCTATGATCGATCTGCACGCCGATCTGCTGGTACGTCGCCTGGAGTTCCGTAAGCTCGTCGAACAGTTTCTGCTTTCGTCCGGCAGGCAGTGCCAGTCCCGGGTGACGCGCCGCACGCCCTGCGGGGAACACAGAGTTGATCACCAGTGCCTCGACGCCCATACGTGCCATCTCTGCGCAGAACTCAGCGATGTGATCGACGTTCCCCGGGTGGGCGACATGAGATACTCGGACCGGAACTCCAGAAATCAGAAGGCGTTTAACGGAAGTTATGGCCCGGTCGAAAGACGTCGGTTTGAGGCGCACGAGTTTCTGAGTCTCTCGATTGTGCCCGTCTACGCTCACCGTTATTCGGCGCAGAGCCGTCCCGGACAGTGCGTCCGCAATTTCCTGGGTGATGAAGTAGCCATTCGTGTTGACATATACTTCGGCCACCTTCTGGTCAATGGCGGAGATAATGTCGACGAGATCGCGCCGGGCGAACGGTTCCCCTCCGGTCAGATAGAACTCGGTCACCCCGGAAGAGGTCATCTCCTGCACGGTATCGAGAAAACGGGAGGTGCTGAGATCGTCCGTTCGGGGAATCTGCGGCGAGGAATCTGACAGGCAATGCGTGCACGACAGGTTGCAGTAGTTGGTGACCTCCCATACGACCGTGGCACCCTTGGCGGGAGGACGGAACCGGCAACGATCCCCTGTCTCCTTGGCCATAGCTCCCCCCTTTCAGCTGCTTCGATTCCAAGAGCTGCGTTGCCGAGCACGGCGTGTTCGAACCCGTCCGTCACCAGGCGATGGCGACGATGCCACGCCGTGCACTGAACAGCCCAAACGGCGATGGCTCCAGCCATCCGGTCGGCCAGGAAAATTTCCGTTTTCCTTTCCATCATCAACCGTCCCCGCCGCAGCAATTGCAAGCGCATGGTTTCCGTCAGGCTCACCGACGGAGTCAGGCACAGGGCTGCCAGATCATGCAGTGGATCTCCGGGACCGTAGAACTCGTAGTCCAACAGCCACGCCCGCGGTTGCCCAGGATCAACAAGCATGTTGGGAGGGGTGGCGTCCCCATGGCAGGGCACTCGTAACGGATTCTGTAGCGCCCGGTGGAGCGCTTGACCGCTGGCCGACGTGCGAGAGGCAAGAACTGTGGCCAACTCGACCTGTAACTCACTGAATTGAGGAGGCGGGTCTTCAGGCCACGGTCCGGGAAGCCCTACCGAAGCAACTACCGTCTCCAGCACTACGTGCATCCACACCGCTGGGTCGCCCGCCGCTGGATCATCGAGCCTCACACCGGGGAGCTCTTCCAGAACCAACGTCAGCGGATTGCGGCGGTGTTCCAGAACACGTGGGGCGAGACCGTCCGGCATCTGCCGTAACGCGCGCAACTCCCGCTCGTACGGGTCTGTGGCGGCGTACCGCTTGATATACCTCGGAATCTCCGTGCCCGAGCTTCCCGACCCTTGCACATACCACAGTGAACGCCCTGGGCGATCGACATGGATGGATCTCCACCCGGCGGAGCACCCTTCCTCGCTCGAAGAACCGACCGAGCTCATGTCCATGGGAAACTCCTCAACTGCACGTTTGCCGTAAGGCAGAAAATTTTCACCCGTGCTGCAACGGTCGGGCACACGATCACAGCGGTCCGGCTGGCAGGGCACGGCCCCGCCGGCCTCGATCCCGCATCAGTGTCCGCCAGCAAGTTGTCGGTCAGTCACGCAAGATCGAGACCAGAGCGCTGGGGGCGTGTCAGCTGGGCTTCACCAGAGGGAACAGGATGGTTTCGCGGATATTCTTGCCGGTGAAGGCCATAATCAGACGGTCGATGCCCATTCCCATGCCGCCTGTGGGGGGCATTCCGTATTCGAGGGCGCGGAGGAATTCCTCGTCGAGCTGCATGGCTTCTGGGTCACCGCCCGCGGCCAGCAGGGACTGCTCGGTGAGGCGACGACGCTGCTCGATGGGATCGACCAGTTCCGAGTAGGCGGTGGCCATTTCGGAGCCGAAGCCGATCAGGTCCCACTTCTCGGCCAGGAGCGGCTCGGAGCGGTGCTGGCGGGTCAACGGCGAAGTCTCGACCGGGTAGTCCATGACGAACGTGGGCTGCATGAGCGTGTGCTCGATGAGCTTCTCGAACAACTCCTGAATGAGCTTGCCCTGACCCCACGTGGGGTCCCACTCGACCGCGCGGGCGTCGGCGAGCTTGCGGACATCCTCGATTGGGGTATGCGTGGTGATCTCCTCGCCGAGGGCGTCGGAGACCAGGCCGTAGACGGTCTTCCGCGGCCACTCGGCGATACCCAGGTCGTACTCGACCTTGTTGTGGACGATCACGCTTGTGCCCAGCGCGGCCACGATGGCCTGCTGAATCGACCGCTGGGTGAGGTCGGCCATGTCGTTGTAGTCGAGATAGGTGCCGTAGGTCTCAAGCATCGTGAACTCGGGGTTGTGCGTGGAGTCCGCGCCCTCGTTCCGGAAGTTCCGGTTGATCTCGAAGACCTTCTCGATGCCGCCGACGACGAGCCGCTTCAGGTACAGCTCGATCGCGATCCGGAGATACAGTTCCATGTTGTAGGCGTTGATGTGGGTCTTGAACGGCCGGGCCGCCGCGCCACCATGGATCGGCTGGAGCATGGGCGTTTCGACCTCAAGGTAGCCCTCAGAGTGCCAGAAATCCCGGATCGCCCGCACGGTGTCGCTGCGCAAGGTGGCCATCTTGCGGGCCTCGTCGTTGACGATGAGGTCGAGATAGCGGTAGCGGACGCGCGCCTCGGGGCCGGTGAGCCCGGCGTGCTTCTCCGGCAGCGGCCGAAGGCACTTCGACGTGATTGCCCAGCTCTCCGCCATGATCGACAGTTCGCCCCGCTTGGACGAGATGACCTCGCCCGTCACGCCGACGTGGTCGCCGAGGTCGACGTCGCGCTTCCACGCCGCGAGAGCCTCCTCACCGACGCCCGCCAGAGAGACCATTACCTGAATATCGGCGGTCCCGTCCCGCAGAGTGGCGAAGCAGAGCTTGCCGCCGATCCGCGACAGCATGACCCGGCCCGTGATTCCAGCTTTCTCCCCGGTCGCGCTGTCGGCTTCCAACTCGGGGTACTTCGCCCGAATCTCGCCGATGGTGTGCGTGCGAGGGTAGGTCACCGGCCACGGTTCGACGCCGTTCTCACGGAGCCGCGCCACCTTCTCCAGGCGGACGCGCATCTGCTCCGGGGCGTCTTGGTAGGTCTCGTCACTCATGATCTCAAGGATAGGCGGCAGAGCCACGCCTCCGGTGCGTTTGACATCGGTCTCCCGCGAAGAGGGTTGCCTGAGGTCGGTCGACAAAGGGAAAGTTCCTCTGAACTGCAACGATAGGGTCTTGATTGGTGGGAGGTGGTAGGCCGGTGCTGCCGCCAGGGCGCCTCTTCCAGGCGACTGCCGACGGCCCGGCCCGGCCGGGTGGCTCCTGAAGGGGAGAGCGGGGCCGGGCCGGACGGGCCGGGGGAGTATCGGACGACTGGCGCGCTCCCGCCTCGGTTGAGGGGGTGGTGCTTGTTCAGGGCCGGGG
>NZ_JAVSCF010000296.1:0-7501 GCF_031932565.1 Streptomyces sp. B1866 | reverse complement strand
GCGCGCGGCGCGGCCTGCGCGGCGGGGGCGGCGGCCGCGCCCAGCACGGCACAGACGGCCAGCGCCGCCGCGCCGCGGCGTATGGTCCGTACGGTCATGGGCGGTGCCTCTCGGTGTGCCGTCGAGGCACGGGCGCGGACCCGGGCGGGTGGCGCGTCGCGCACGGCCGTCCCGCCGCCCGCCCGGTGGCGGGTGGCGCGAGGAAAGCCGGGCTCAGCTCCGCAGACCACGACGGTGCCGCGCCGGTCGCCCGGCGACGGGAGCCTGACCGCGTCCGGGCGGGTGCTCCGGCTCGCACGGGCGGCACGAGGCGCGCGGGCCGTGCTCACGGTTGCGGGTCAGCGCCGGAGTCGCACCGGCTTTCCCCGCTCGTACGCGATGGAAAGTTGCAGTTGTCAGGCACACCTTAACCGGCGTGCCCGGGCCCGGACGAGGGCCCTCGCACCGCCGTACGGCCCGGCGGGCCACGCGCCGTACGGCCCGGGGGGCGGGGTCGGCGCCGGGCGTACGGAGCGTCGTCGGCGCGGACGGGTCGCGACGGGGAACTCCCGGAGACGCGCGTCCGAGCACGCGAGGCGCACCGTGGTCAGGGGCGCGACCCGTCACCGCGGAGGCTGCCGCAGCGCCGCGTCGCCCGGCCCGGTGACCACCCCGTGAACGGGCGGGACCACGGACTCGGGCGGTGCGCCGGGGAATCGGGCCGACCGCCGCGAATCGGGCCGTGCACACACGGAGTCGGGCCGCTCGTGCGCGCAGTCCGGCCGCTCGCGGGCGCGGCCGCTCAGAAAAGGTCGTCCTGCTCGTCCCGCGGCGTGGACCGGCCGCAGTCGAAGCACTTGTCCGACATTCCCAGGCTGAGCCCGCCGCAGTGCGGGCACTGGCCGCGCGCGTGCACGGTGCGGCCCCGGGCGCAGGCCGGACAGATGTCCTGCGGCGCCGTGCTGCCGACCAGGACCCGGCCCACGATTCCCCGGTCGCTTTTCCAGCCGGAGACGGCGGCCGCGTGTGCGCGGGCCTCTTCGAGCGTGTGCGCGTCGTGGACTTCGACGCGGCCCTTGCAGGACTTCCGGTCGCAGGAGATCACCCACACGCGTTCGGCAGCCATGGGCGCATCGTAATCCCCGTTCCCGGCCCGCGCGTTCGGCCTTCGCCGAATTAACCCACAGCGGTGACGGGCGCGCGCCGGACCCGGCCCGGGCGCCCGCCCGCGCCCGCCCGAGGGGACGGCCGGACGAGAGGACGGAACGCCAGGGGACCGGGGCAGGGCGGAGAGCCCCGACCGCCCGCCGTCGGCCGGATCTTAAGGCTGCGCGGACCTTAAGGCGGCGCGGACCTGAAGGCGCCCGGGGCCGCAGTGCTCCGAATCGGCTGCCGTACGCGGCCGGAACGCACCGGTCGGGAAGCGGCGAGGCCGAAGGCAGGACAGGCGCGGCCGGAACGCCGGGGAGGCCGTGGCCGGGCAGGACCGGGCCCGGACACCCGCAGGACGGCGCCGGAGCCGGACCCGACGGGAGCCGGCAGACCAGGGCCGGGCGCGCGACGGCCCCGGGCACGGCCGGGAGCGCGCGACGGGGCGCGGGACGGGGTGCGGGACGGGATCGCGGGACGGGGCAGGCCACCGGGCCCGGTGGCCCGGGCGGCCGGGCAGGTTCGCGCCGTTGTTACTCATGCGTTCTGCACGGCTGTTTCGTGACAGGTGTTACTTTTCCCCGCCCGCACGGCGTGGAAATCTCTACGCGTTGCCGCAAAAGGGGGCTGGATGGACAAGCGCTACGAGATCTTCTGCCTGGCCGACAGGTATTTCTACGAGACGTCGGATCGTATCCCGGCCGGCCGAGAGGATTCCGTTCCGCTTTACGACACCGCCCGGCGCCCCGCCCCGGACGGCTGGAAGACCCTCCTCACCGGGGACTGGCTGCACGTCAACCCGGTCGCGGCGCCCGGTTCCCCGGCCGCCGGGGGACCGCTCCAGGGCTGGAAGATCCACGTGACCGCTCGCCGGGAGAACGCGGAGAAGATCGCCGCCATCGTATGGGACCACTGCGTCCCCCGGCGAATTCCCTTCAAGTTCGTCCCGAGCCCGCACGCCCTGCACCTGAAGAACTCCAAGTACGCGGCGCGGGGTTCGAGCGGAAAATTCGCGACCATTTACCCGGTCGACGAGAAGGAATGCCACACCATTCTGCGGGAGCTGGGCGAACAGCTCGACGGCGAGCCCGGCCCGTACATCCTCACCGATCTGCGCTGGAACTCCGGCCCGCTGTACGTGCGCTACGGCGCCTTCGCGCAGCGCCACTGCCTCGACCCGGCCGGCTCCGGCGCCCTCGTGCCCGCCATCGAGGACGCGGCCGGAAACCTCGTCCCCGACCGGCGTGATCCGGCCTTCCACGTGCCGGACTGGGTGGCGCTGCCCGACTTCCTCCAGCCGCAGCTCGCCGCCCGCAACGCCGTCACCACCGGCGACCTGCCCTACCGCATCGAGTCGGCCCTGCACTTCTCCAACGGCGGCGGCGTCTACGTCGGGAGCGACACGCGCACCGGGGAGAAGGTGGTGCTCAAGGAGGCGCGGCCGCACGCGGGCCTGGCCACCGACGGCGCCGACGCCGTCGAGCGCCTGGAGCGGGAGCGCGCGGCGCTGGAGCGGCTGTCGGGCCTCGGCGTCGCGCCGGAGTTCCGCGACTGGTTCACCCTCGGCGACCACCGGTTCCTGGTGATGGACCACCTGCCGGGCCGCACCCTCAACTCCTTCTTCGCGCAGCGCCACCCGCTGCTGACGGCCGACCCGGACCCGGCCGCCCTCGCCGCCTACACGCGCTGGGCGCTGGAGATCCACGCGGCCGTGGAGACGGCGGTCGCCGCCGTGCACGCGCGGAACCTGGTCTTCAACGACCTGCACATGTTCAACATCATGGTCGCCCCGGACGAGAAGTCCGTGCGGCTGCTGGACTTCGAGGTGGCGGCCGACGTCGGCGAGGGGCGGCGGCAGGCCGTCGCCCACCCGGGGTTCGTGGCACCCGCCGACCGGCGCGGCTTCGAGGTGGACCGCTACGCGCTGGCCTGCCTGCGGCTCGCGCTGTTCCTGCCGATGACCACCCTGTTCGTGATGGACCGGGCCAAGGCGGCGCACCTGGCCGACCTGGCGGCGGAGCTGTTCCCGGTGGACCGGGCCTTCCTGGACGAGGCGGTCGACGTCATCACGGGCGCGGGACACGGGGCCGACGGCGGGCCGGCGCCGTCCGGCGCGCCGCGCCGGGCACCCGGCGAGGCGCTCGGCGAGGCGTCCGGCGACGTACCGGCCCGGGCGGCGGCCGGTGCGCGGACCCCTCGCGTCCCCGACGACGCGCCGCCGCGCACCGGTGCCGCCCCCGCGCGGTACCTGCCGGTCGACCCCGCCGACTGGCCGCGCAGCCGGGACTCGATGGTCCGCGCCGTCCTCGCCTCGGCCACGCCCGAGCGCGACGACCGGCTCTTCCCCGGCGACATCGCCCAGTTCTCAGGCGGCGGCGGGCTCGGCGTCGCGCACGGCGCGGCGGGCGTGCTCTACGCCCTCCACCAGGTCGGCGCCGACGCGTACGAGCAGGGCGAGCAGTGGCTGCTCGACCACACGGACCCGGCGCCGCGCGGCACGCCGCTCGGCTTCTACGACGGCCTGATCGGCGTCGCGTACGTCCTGGAACGACTCGGCCACACCCAGCGCGCCCTCGAACTCACCGAGCGGGTGCTGGACGAGCAGTGGCAGCGGCTCGGGCCTGACCTGTACCGGGGGCTCGCCGGGCTCGGCCTCGCCCTGGACCACCTCGCCCGCGCGACCGGCGAACCGGCGCTGCGCGCCACCGTCCAGGAGGCGGCCCACCTCCTCGCCGGCCGGTACGGCGGCACCCCGGCCGGGGGCGCGGCCGGCCGCAAGGGCGGGGCCGGACTCCTGCACGGCTCGTCGGGGCCCGCGCTGCTGTTTCTGCGGCTGTACGAGCACAGCGGCGACCCGGCGCTACTCGACCTCGCCGCCGCCGCGCTCCGCCGTGACCTGGACGCCTGCGTCCGGGACCGCGACGGCGTGCTGCAAGTGGACGACGGGTCGCGGGTCCTGCCATACGTGTCGGGCGGCAGCGTCGGCATCGCCATGGTCCTCGACACCTACCTCTCCCACCGCGCGGACGAGGAGCTGGCGCGGGCCCGGGCGGCCATCACGCCCGCCGCGTGCGCGGGCTTCTACGCCCAGCCGAACCTGTTCAACGGCCGCGCCGGGATGGTGCTGCACCTCAGCCGCACCACCGACCCGGCCGTCGGCCCCGCCCACCTCGCCGCGCAGACCCGTGCCATGGCCTGGTACGCGATGGACTACCGCGGCCACCTCGCCTTCCCCGGCGACCAGATGATGCGGCTGTCCATGGACCTGGGCACCGGGACCGCGGGCTGCCTGCTGGCCCTCGCCGCGGCCCACGCCCCCCGGGCCACGGCGNCCACGGCGCCCGAGCCCGCAGTCCCCGAGCCCGCAGTCCCCGAGCCCGCAGTCCCCGAGCCCGCAGTCCCCGAGCCCGCAGTCCCCGAGCCCGCAGTCTTCGGGACGCCGGCGCCCGGGGCCGGGGAGCCCGAGGCGGCGACGTCCGAGCGGGCCGCCGCGCCCACCGCGTCGCTGCCCTTCCTGCCGCCACCACGGCGGCCCTAGAGCCGGCCCCGGTCCGGGGCCGTGGCAAGACCGGTCCCGGCAGGGGCCGAGCACGAACAGAAGCACCCGTTCCCAGTGATGTGTTGACGAAAGGACACGGTCATGGCCCTTCTCGACCTGCAGAACATGAAGACCCCCGAGCCGGACAGCAGCGACCTGAGCGGCCTCAGCGTGCTGCTGTGCGACAAGCAGAGCTACGCGAGCTTCCTGCTCTGCCTGTGAGCTGACGCCCGCGCGCGGGACCGGGCGGCATGGCCCGCCCGGGCCCGCGGCATCGCCCAGGGGCCCGGCCGGATCGCCTGCCGGGCCCCTGGGACCGCGCCGCTCCGGCCCGGCCCAGCGCGCGCCCGGCAGGCCGTCCGGAGCGCGGCCCACGGCGGCGCGGCGCGGACCGCCACCCGGCATACGGCCGCGCAGGCCCGGGAGCGGTACGGCCGCGCCCGGCACGGCTCGCGACCCGCGCGGCCGTGACGTCCGGTCACGACCCGCGCGGCCGTGACCGGACGCACCGCGACCGCATGCCACGGCACCACGCCCGGACGGGAGGGACTGCGAACCATGGCCGCCTCCGCCGAAACCGCCCCGGCCGGCCGGAACGCCGACGACGGCCCCGGCCAGGCCCGCAAGCGGGACGCCGACCCAGCCTCCGAGCAGCCTGTTGCCCAGGCCCCCGAGCGAGCCGCCGAGCGGGACGCCCACCAGCCCGCCGAGCAGGCTCCCGGACAGCCCGCCGGCCAGGCTGCCGAACAGGCCCTCGAACCGGACGCCCACCGGACCCCCAGGTGGGACGCTGGCCAGGCTGCCGAGCGGACCCCCGAGCAGGACGCCCACCACCCCCCCGGGCAGCCCGCCGGCCGAACCGCCGGTAAGGCCTCCGAGCAGCCCCCCGGGCTCGCCCGCGACTCCGCCCCCGCCGCCGGTTCCCGAACCGCCGACCCCCGGGCCCGGGCCGCCGCCGACCGGCTCCTCCTGCGCATGGTCCGGCACAGCGCCGCCCGCGCCGCGGCCCTGGCCCTGCTCACCACCGCCGTCGCGGCCTGCGGCCTGGCGCTGCCCGCCGCCCTCGGCCGCGCGCTCGACCTCCTCCTCTCCGATCCCGACGGCACCTCGGCCCGTCGCTGGACACTCGTCTGCGTCGCGCTCACCTTCCTCCTCGTCGTCCTCGGCGCCCTGGACGACCTGCTGTCCGGCACCACCACCGCCCGTGCGACCGCCTGGGCGCGCCGCCGGCTGCTGCGGCACACCCTCGCCGTGGGCCCGCGCGCCACCCGCCGCCTCGCCCCCGGCGACCTCGTGACCCGGCTCGTCGGCAACGCCGCGCACGCGGGCGCGGCCCCCACCGCGCTCGCCGCCTCGCTCGCCGCCGTCGTCACCCCGGTCGGCGGCCTCGTCGCCCTCGCCCTCATCGACCCGTGGCTGTGCGTGGCCTTCCTGGCCGGCCTTCCCCTCCTCGCCGTCCTGCTCAAGTCCTTTGTACGCGACACCACTGACAGCGTGGCCCGCTACCAGGACAGCCAGGGCGAGATCGCGGGCCGCCTGATGGAGGCGCTGCACGGTGCGCGCACTATCGCCGCCGCCGGGACCGCCGGCCGCGAACGGGACCGCGTCCTCGGCCCGCTGCCCGAGCTGAGCCGCCAGGGCCACCGGATGTGGCGCATCCGAGGCCGGTCCGCCGCGCAGGCCGCCGCGCTCGTCCCGCTGCTGGAGATCGCCGTCCTGGCCGTCGCGGGGGTCCGGCTGACCGCGGGCGGGCTGAGCGTCGGCGGCCTGCTCGCCGCGTCCCGTTACGCCGTCCTCGCCACCGGCTTCGGCACGCTCGTCGGACACCTCAGCGGCCTGGTGCGGGCCCGTACCGCCGCCCGCCGCTTCGCCGACGTCCTGGCCGAGCCCGCCGCGGCGTACGGCGCCCGGCGGCTGCCGCCCGACGGCCCGGGCACCGTCGAACTGCGCGGCGTGAACGCCGCACGCGGCGGCCGGCCGGTGCTCTCGGGCGTGGACCTGGTGGTGCCCGGCGGCCGGTCGGTCGCCGTGGTGGGCCGCTCCGGCGCGGGCAAGTCCGTGCTGGCCGCGCTCGCCGGACGGCTGGCCGACCCGGACTCCGGGCAGGTGCTGCTCGACGGCGTGCCGCTGACCGACCTCGGCCACGACGAGCTGCGCGGCTCGATCGGCTACGCCTTCGAGCGCCCCGCGCTGCTCGGCGGCACCATCGGCGGCACCATCGCCCTGGGCGTGGCCGAACCGCCGCCCGCGCGGGTCACCGCCGCCGCTCGCGCCGCCTGCGCCGACGACTTCGTACGCCGCCTGCCGGACGGCTACGCCACGCCGTGCGCCGACGCTCCGCTGTCCGGCGGCGAGGCCCAGCGCCTCGGCCTGGCCCGGGCCTTCGCGCACCCCGGCCGCCTGCTGATCCTGGACGACGCCACCTCCAGCCTCGACACGGTCACCGAGCGACGCGTGTCCGGCGCCCTCGCCGGGCGGCCCGACGCCCCGGCCCGCACCCGCCTGATCGTGGCCCACCGCGCGGCGACCGCGGCCCGCGCGGACCTGGTGGCCTGGCTGGAGGACGGCCGGGTCCGCGCGGTCGGCCCGCACGCGGAACTGTGGCGGGACCCGCACTACCGCGCGGTGTTCGCGTCCCCCGACGCCCCCGCCGCGTCCCTCGACGCCCCAGGTGCGTTCCCCGACCCCCCCGGCACTGTCGCCGACCCCCCCCACGACGCTCCCGGCGCGCACTCCCGGGGCGCCGAGAGCCCACCCGCCCGGCCGCCGGCCGCCTGCTCCGACCGGGCCTCCGGCGCGGGGCCCGCCGCCCTCCGCTCCGCGGACGCCGCGGAC
>NZ_JAVSCF010000295.1:0-7521 GCF_031932565.1 Streptomyces sp. B1866 | reverse complement strand
CCGGCGGCTGGGCGAGGCCCGCGCGGGAGGGCGCGGCCGGCGGGCCGGGCCGGCCTGCCGGGCCGAGGCGGGCCGAGAGGGGCCGGGGCCTGGCGGGCCGGCGGGCCGGGCGTCAGAAGCCCGGGGGCTCGGTGTAGGTGCCCCACTCCTCCCGGAGCGCGCCGCAGATCTCCCCGAGCGTCGCCTCGGCCCGTACCGCCGCCAGCATGGGCTCGATCATGTTCGTGCCGTCGCGGGCCGCGGCCGACAGGGCGGCCAGCGCCGCGGACACCCGGGCGTCGTCGCGCGCGGCCCTGCGGGCCGCCACGGCCCGCACCTGCTCGCGCTCGACCTCGTGGCCGACCCGCAGGATCTCCAGGTCGCCGGTGACCGAGCCGAGGTGGCTGTTGACGCCGACGACCTTCTTGTCGCCCTTCTCCAGCGCCCGCTGGTAGCGGAACGCGGAGTCGGCGATCTCGCCGGTGAACCAGCCCTCCTCGATGCCGCGCAGGATGCCGGAGGTCAGCGGGCCGACCGGGTGCCGCCCGTCGGGCACGGCGCGGCGGCCCAGCTCCCGTATCCGCTCGAAGATCTTCTCGGCGTCGGCCTCGATGCGGTCGGTCAGCGCCTCGACGTACCAGGAGCCGCCCAGCGGGTCGGCCACGTTGGCCACGCCGGTCTCCTCCATCAGCACCGCCTGGGTGCGCAGGGCGATCTCCGCGGCCTGCTCGCTGGGCAGCGCCAGGGTCTCGTCCAGCGCGTTGGTGTGCAGCGAGTTCGTGCCGCCGAGCACGGCGGCCAGGGCCTCCACAGCGGTGCGCACGACGTTGTTGTACGGCTGCTGGGCGGTGAGCGAGACGCCGGCGGTCTGGGTGTGGAAGCGCAGCCACTGGGCCTTCTCGGCGGTGGCCCCGTACACCTCCCGCATCCAGCGGGCCCAGATGCGGCGGGCCGCGCGGAACTTGGCGATCTCCTCGAAGAAGTCGACGTGCGCGTCGAAGAAGAACGACAGGCCCGGCGCGAAGGTGTTCACGTCCAGGCCGCGGGACAGGCCCAGCTCCACGTAGCCGAAGCCGTCGGCGAGGGTGTAGGCCAGCTCCTGGGCGGCCGTCGCGCCGGCCTCGCGGATGTGGTAGCCGGAGACCGACAGCGGCTTGTAGTCGGGGATGCGGCGCGCGCAGTACTCCATGAGGTCGCCGATGAGCCGCAGGTGCGGCTCGGGCGGGAACAGCCACTCCTTCTGGGCGATGTACTCCTTGAAGATGTCGGTCTGGAGCGTGCCGTTCAGGCGGGCGGTGTCGACGCCCTGTCGCTCGGCCGCGACCAGGTACATGCAGAAGACGGGCACGGCCGGGCCGCTGATGGTCATGGACGTGGTCACGTCGCCCAGCGGGATGTCCCGGAAGAGCACGTCCATGTCGGCGGCGGAGTCGACGGCGACGCCGCAGTGGCCGACCTCGCCGAGCGAGCGCGGGTCGTCGGAGTCGCGGCCCATCAGGGTCGGCATGTCGAAGGCGACCGACAGGCCGCCGCCGCCCGCCTTCAGGATCATCTTGTAGCGCTCGTTGGTCTGCTCGGCGTTGCCGAACCCGGCGAACTGGCGGATGGTCCAGGTCCGGCCCCGGTAGCCGGTGGCGTACAGGCCGCGGGTGTACGGGTACTCGCCGGGCCAGCCGATGCGCTCGAAGCCGGTGACGGCGTCGCCGGGCGGCGGGCCGTAGACCGGGTCGACCGGGTCGCCGGAGAGAGTGGTGAAGTCGGCGTCGCGCGTGCGCGCCGCGTCGTACCGGGCCTGCCAGCGGCGGCGGCCCCGCTCGATGCCTTCAGCGTCCATACACCCAAATTTACTTGGACGTCCTAGTAATTGTCGAGCGGAGCGGGTGGGCGGGCCGGGCCGCCGGGCTTGGTCAGCTCGCGGGCGGCGCGGCCAGGGTGCGCAGGTGCGCGGTGCGCACCTCGCGGGTCTGGCCCTGTACGAGCAGGAACAGCGCCTCACGCGCGAGCCGCTGCGCCGGGTCGCCGAGCAGCAGGGCGTGCCCGCCGCCGGCGACCACCGCCGCCGTGGTGGCCGCGCGCAGCAGCTCGTACGCGCGGGTCTTCACCGCCAGCCGCGCGGCCAGGCACTCCGGGTCCGGCTCCCGGTCGGCCAGTGCGTACGCCTCCCGGCGGGCCTGGTCCAGGCGGGGGCGCAGTGCGGCGGCGGCCTCCCGCGCGTGCGGGTCGGACGCCGCGTCGAGCAGGTCCAGGGCGGCCCGGGCGACGCCGAAGACGGCCGGGCTGGCGTTGGTGTTCATCGGCCGGTCCAGCTCGGCCCAGCGGGCGTACGGCAGGTGCCGGACCACCGCGTCGGCGGGGACGGTCAGGCCCGCCAGCTCCAGGGCGACCGTCCGGGTGCCGGTCAGGGCGGCCAGCGCGAGCGGGGCGGTGGGCGTCAGGCCCGGCCGCGGGCGGGCCCCGGCGAAGGCGAACACCACCTCGGGGCCGCTCGCGCCCGCGCCGCCCTCGGTGATCCCGGCGATCAGCATCACGTCGTTCAGGCCCCAGCCGGTGTACCACGGCACGCGGCCGTCGAAGCGCCAGCCGCCGCCCGGCAGCGGCGCGGCGCGCACCGGCACCCGGGGGAAGGCCCGCAGGTGGGAGTAGGCGACGCCGGCCAGCAGCGTGCCGTCGCACAGCGGGCGCAGCAGCCGCTCGCGCACCGGCGCGTCCGCGGCGGCCAGGGCGCGTACGGGGGTGTGGTGCTGGGCCTGCACGAAGAAGGTCGAGCAGCAGGCCGCGGCCAGCGTCTCGCCGATCTCGCGGGCCACCGCGTCCGGCGCCCCGGCGCCGCCGTACCCGGCCGGGCCGAGCACGCCCAGCACCCCGGACGCCTTCAGGGCGGCGACGGCGTCCGGCGTGACACCGTCCCGCTCGGCCGTCTCGGCGGCGGGGGCGAGCACGTCGGCCGCCAGGCGCCGGGCGGCCGACGCCAGCGGGTGCGCGGCGGCCGGGGCGGTCACACCCCGGCCGGCTCGGGCGCCGCGCCCGCGACCAGCGGCTCCACCTCGCGGGTGACGCGGCGCTCGACGAAGAAGACGGCGGTCGGGACGGTGCCCGCGAGCAGCACCCACACCAGCTTGCCGAACGGCCACTTGGCCTTGGAGCCCAGGTCGAAGGCCAGGACCAGGTAGACCACGTACAGCCAGCCGTGCGCGATGCCCACGACGCTGACGAAGCCGTCCGCGCCGTCCACGTCCAGCAGGTACTTGGCGATCACGCCGATCGTCAGCAGGACCAGCAGCACGCCCGTCACGTAGGCCATCACCCGGTAGCGGGTCAGCACGCTTCGTTTCATGGCAACGAGCGTAACCACCCGGCGCCGCGGGTCCGGCGGCGGGGACCGGGCGGTCAGTCGTCCTCGAAGTCGCCCGCCGCGATCCGCAGCGGCCGCAGCATGGCGAAGATCTCCGCGCACTCCTCGTCGTCGTACGCGCCGAGGCCGAAGTCCATGGCCATCAGGTCGCGGGTCGCCGCCTCCACCACCTCGCGGCCCTTGTCGGTGATGGAGGCGAGCGTGCCGCGGCCGTCGTTCGGGTTCGGGCGCTTGGCGACCAGGCCGGAGCGCACCAGGCGGTCGACGGTGTTGGTGACCGAGGTGGGGTGCACCATGAGCCGCTCGCCGATCTTGGACATGGGCAGCTCGCCCGCCTTGCTGAAGGTGAGCAGCACCAGCGCCTCGTACCGGGCGAAGGTCAGCCCGTACGGCTTGACCACCGCGTCGACCTGGCCGAGGAGGATCTGCTGGGCCCGCATCACCGAGGTGATGGCGGCCATGGACGGCACGGAGCCCCAGCGCCGCTGCCACAGTTCGTCGGCACGGGCGATGGGGTCGAACGACAGGCTGAGCGGCTTGGGCACGGTATGACCCTACCGGCCGGTCATATGGTGGTCAGCCCCGGCGCGCTTCCGCCGGGCGCCGACCCGCGGCGCACACGGCCGCGCGCCCCGGCGCACGCGCCGCCGCGCACGGGACCCGCCCGCACCCCGCCCGGTCATCCGGCCGGCTCGGCCGGTCCCTGCGACAGGTACCGCTCGACGGTGGCGACCTTGGCCGTCAGCCCGTCGGTGACACCGGGCCGGATGTCGGCCTTCAGCACCAGGGACACCCGCGGCGCGCGGCGCTCGACCGCCGCCACCGCCCGCCGGACCACGTCCATCACCTGGTCCCAGTCGCCTTCGACGGAGGTGAACATGGCGTCCGTACGGTGGGGCAGCCCGGACTCGCGGACCACCCGCACCGCGTCGGCCACGTACTCCCCCACGTCCTCGCCGACGCCCAGCGGAGTCACGGAGAACGCGACGATCATGCGTTGACCACGCCCTCGCGGCGGGCCCGGGCGGCGATCACGCCGGCCTCGACCTCCCGCCGCAGCGCGCGCTCGGCGAAGAAGCCGCCGGTGGGCAGGACGGCCAGCAGCAGGTACAGCGCGGCGCGCTTCAGCGGCCACTTGGTGCGGTTCCAGGCGTCGGCCCAGAAGACGGCGTACAGGATGAACAGCACGCCGTGCACCAGGCCCATCACCATGACCGCGTCGAAGTCGGTGGTGCGCTTGAGCACCGAGCAGCACAGCAGCAGCAGGAAGGAGACGGCCTCGGGCGCGGAGACCAGGCGGAGCCTGCGCAGCGCGGTGGCGGTCTTGATGTCCACGTCGGGGGCCTTCCGTCGGGGAGTCGGGAATATCGGGGACGCCGGCGCCGGGCCGCGACCGCGGCGGGTTCCCGCCGGGCGAAGCTTGTGAAGCCCCGCACAAGCTCTCCCATTGTGGCAGCCCCGCGGCACACCGCCGCCGCGGGGGGCGGTACGGGGTTACCGTCTGGAGGCGTGGCTCAGTTTCGGCTCCAGGGGAGCAAGGTGCTCGCGGTCGACTTGACCGGCGACACCGTCAGGGCGAAGAACGGTTCGATGGTCGCGTACGACGGGGAGATGACCTTCAGGCGCAGAACCGGCGGAGGCGAGGGCCTGCGGGGGATGGTGACGCGGCGGCTGACCGGCGAGCAGATGGCGGTGATGGAGGTGAAGGGGCACGGCACCTGCTATTTCGCCGACCGGGCGAGCGAGATCAGCCTGGTGCCGCTGCGCGGCGAGAAGCTGCACGTGGAGGCGAGCAACCTGCTGTGCACGGACGGCGCCCTGCGCACCGGCACGACCTTCACCGGCCTGCGCGGCGCCGCGCAGGGCAACGGCCTGTTCACCACGACCGTGGAGGGCACCGGCCAGGCGGCGATCGTCTCGGACGGCACGGCGGTGGTGCTGCGGGTCACGCCGCAGACCCCGCTCCAGGTGGACCCGGGGGCGTACGTGGCGCATACCGGCGGCCTGCGCCAGCACTTCCAGGCGGGCGTGACCTTCCGGACGTTCATCGGCGAGGGGTCGGGCGAGGCGTTCCAGATCCGGTTCGAGGGGGACGGCCTGGTGTACGTGCAGCCCAGCGAGCGGGCCACGGTGGGGGGTGACCTGTGATGCCGTTCAGCCTGGTCAACCCGCGCATGGTGCGGGCCGAGGTGGCGCCGGGGCAGCGGCTGTTCAACCAGCGCGGCGCGATGCTCGCCTACACCGGGAGCGTCACGTTCACCCCCAGCATCACCGGCGGGCAGGGCGGGGTGCGCGGCATGATCGGCCGCCGGGTGGCGGGCGAGTCGGTGCCGCTGATGGCGGTGGAGGGCAGCGGCACGGTGCTCTTCGGCCACGGCGGGCACGGCGTGCACGTGGTCGACCTGGCGGGCGAGACGCTGTACGTGGAGGCGGACCGGCTGCTGGCCTTCGACGGGACGCTGCGCCAGGGCACGGTGTTCCTGGGCGCGCAGGGCGGGGTGATGGGCCTGGTGCGCGGGCAGGCCACCGGCCAGGGCCTGTTCACCACCACGCTCCAGGGCAAGGGGTCGGTGGCGGTGCTGGCGCACGGCGGCGTGCTGGAGCTGCCGATCACCCCGGACCGGCCGGTGCACGTGGACCCGCAGGCGTACGTGGCGCACCGGGGCGAGGTGCGCAACAGGCTGACCACCGCGATCGGTTGGCGGGAGATGGTGGGCCGCGGCTCGGGCGAGGGCTTCCAGCTCCAGCTCTCCGGCAGCGGCGCGGTGTACGTCCAGGCGTCGGAGGAGAAGCTGTGAACCACCCGGTGGGCGGGCCCGGGAGCGGCCCGGTCGTGTACGACGCGCACACCCTGCCCGCGGCGGGCAACGTCAACCCGTACGCGTTCAGCGTGCAGGTGAGCGGCCAGTGGTTCCTCCAGAAGGGGAAGATGATCGCGTACTACGGGAAGATCGACTTCCACGGCTTCGGGCTCGGCCGCCTCGACCAGCTCATCGCGCACAGCTTCCACTCGCCGCTGCACGCCTCGGACTGGGTGGTGGCCGAGGGCAAGGGCACGATGCTGCTGGCCGACCGGGCCTACGACGTCAACTCCTACGACCTGGACGACGGCAACCTCACCATCCGCTCCGGGAACCTGCTGGCGTATCAGCCGTCGCTGTCCCTGAAGCAGTCGATCGTGCCCGGGTTCCTGACCCTGCTGGGCACGGGGACGTTCGTCGCGGCGTCCAACGGGCCGGTGGTGTTCATGGAGCCGCCGATCCGCGTGGACCCGCGCGCGCTGGTCGGCTGGGCCGACTGCCCCTCCCCCTGCCACCATTACGACCACGCCTACCTGCGGGGGTTCCTGGGCGCCGTACGCTCGGCGACGGGCCTGGGCGGCGTGTCGGGCGAGGAGCACCAGTTCGACTTCACGGGCACGGGGACGGTGCTGCTCCAGTCGACCGAGGACGTGCTGCCGGAGCGGGACATCGGGGCGGGTCCGGGAGACGCCCGGAACACCGGTTCGTGAGCGGCGGCCTGCGGAGTGTAACGTCGAACGCGTGACCTCCACCGACTCCACCCCCACAACTGGTTTCACATTCAACTTATTTAGGTAGAATAGGCCCTATGGAGACCCAGAACGGCACCCGCTGGCTCACCGACGAGGAACAGCGCGCCTGGCGCACGCACCTGGAGGTCAGCCGTCTGCTGGCCTACCAGCTCGAAAAGGACCTTCAGGCGTTCGGTCTGACGATGAACGACTACGAGATCCTGGTGAACCTCTCGGAGTCGGAGGGCCACCGGATGCGCATGAGCGACCTCGCCGCCGCGACGCTCCAGTCCAAGAGCCGCCTGTCCCACCAGATCACCCGCATGGAGACCGCCGGCCTGGTCCGCCGGGAGAACTGCGAGTCCGACCGCCGCGGCCTGTTCGCGGTGCTCACCGACAACGGCTGGGACACCATGCGCAGGGTGGCGCCCCATCACGTCGCCTCGGTGCGCAAGCACTTCATCGACCTGCTCTCCTCGGCCGAGTTGGAGGACCTGTACGGGTCCCTGCTGCCGGTCGCCCGGCACCTGCGCACGCAGCGGGGCCGCGTGTAGGGCGTACCGCGGCGCGCGCACGGGCCCGCGTACCGCGGCGCGCGTACGGGCCCCGGCCGGGCCGCCGGTCCGCCGCCCGTTCGCGCGCCGGGGGGGGCGCCGCG
>NZ_JAVSCF010000294.1:0-7588 GCF_031932565.1 Streptomyces sp. B1866 | reverse complement strand
CGGAGCGCGGCGCCCGCGGCTCCGGCTTGCCGGTCCTGGGGCCCTGCTGGGGCCGCGCGGCGGGCCGCTGCGCCGGGCCGGAGCCGTCCGCCCGGTGGCCCGGGGCGGTCGACGGCCGCGTGGCCGCGCCGCCCGAGCCGGGGACGGCCAGTCGCTGGCCGGGGTAGATCAGGTCCGGGTCGTCGCCGATCGTCCGCTGGTTGGCCTGGTACAGCGCCGGCCAGCCGCCCTGGACCTCCTCGCGGTCGGCGATGCGGGACAGCGAGTCGCCGCCGACGACGACGTAGCCGCCGGGCGTGGTGGACCGGTGCGGCAGGCTGGTCGGGGTGGGCGGCTCCTGCTTCCGGGCGGCCGCCGGCTTCTGCTCGGTGTGCCGGGTGCGGGGGGCCGTGTGGTGCGTGGTGTGCTGTGTGTGCGCTTGCGTACGGGTGACGTGCCCGTGGGCGGAGGTGCCCGGCAGGCTCTGCGGAGCCGGCCCGCCGCGCGCCAGGCCCGCCCGCTGCGAGCACACCGGCCACGCGCCCGGCCCCTGCTGGTTGAGCACCCGCTCGGCGACGGCGATCTGCTCGCGCTTGGTGGCCAGGTCGGCGCGCGGCGCGTAGGCCGTGCCCCCGTACGCCTGCCAGGTGCTCTGCGTGAACTGCAGCCCGCCGTAGTAGCCGTTGCCCGTGTTGATGTCCCAGGAGCTGGTGCTCTCGCACGCGGCCACCTTGTTCCACGTCGCCTCGGTGGCGGCGTGCGCGCCGGTGGCTCCGATGATCGGCAGGGCTATGCCCGCGCCGCCCGCCGTGACGCTGAGAGAGGCCCGGGAGATCCGGTTCGGCTTGTAGCGGCGGTGGCGCCCGCGGACGGACATGGACGGCTCCTTCGACTGCGGCCGTAAAGATGAGCGATCGCGCTCGCAAAGACTATGGGTGCGGATCGCGCCACTTCAAGGGGGCGGCCGCGGCGGGCCGTTGCGCGCTCCGCCGCGGCCGCCGGACGGCGCGCCGTCCGTGCCGTACGGCGGTGTCAGGCCCGTACGGACAAAGAGAGCGCGAAGCGGCCGGCCCGGTCGGTCCACCACCCGCGCGTGTGCAGGCCGGCCGCGGCCAGCTCGCTCTGGACCCTTTCCTTCCGGAACTTCGCGGAGATCTCCGTGCGCATCTCCTCGCCGGCTGCGAAGGGGACCACGAGGTCCAGGGCGGTGATCTTCGCGGTGAGGTCCGTGCGGGCCCGCAGCCGCATCTCGATCCATTCGTGGTCCGCGTCCCACAGCGCCACGTGGTCGAAGGCCGCCGGGTCGAGGTCGCCGCCGAGTTCGCGGTTGATGACGTGCAGCACGTTCTTGTTGAACTCGGCCGTGACGCCCTGCGCGTCGTCGTACGCCGCGACCAGCGTGGCCTCGTCCTTGACCAGGTCGGTGCCCAGCAGCAGGGCGTCGCCGGGTGCGAGCAGGCCCGAGGCCGTCGCGAAGAAGGCGGCCCGCTCGGCGGGCAGCAGGTTGCCGACCGTGCCGCCGAGGAAGGCCAGCAGCCGCGGGCCCGGCACGTCGCCGGGCAGTGCGAAACCGGCCTGGAAGTCGGCGACCAGCGCCCGCACCGACAGGTCCGGGTGGTCGGCGAGCAGCGCCTCGCCCGCCTGCGCCAGGGCGCTCTCGCTGACGTCCACGGGGAGGTAGCACCGCAGGCCGGTCAGGGCGCGCAGCAGGTGGCGGGTCTTCTCGGAGGAGCCCGACCCCAGTTCGACCAGCGTGCGGGCGCCGGTGGCGGCGGCGATCTCCGCGGCCCGGTCGGCCAGGATCTCCCGCTCCGCGCGGGTGGGGTAGTACTCGGGCAGCTCGGTGATCCGCTCGAACAGCTCGCTGCCCCGCGCGTCGTAGAACCACTTGGGCGGCAGCCGCTTGGGGGTCGCGGTCAGCCCCTCGGCCACGTCGGCGCGCAGCGCGGCGGCGGTGGCGTCGGCGGGCAGGGTGCGGGTGAGGGTGAAGGGGCTCACGGGGGCGGCTCCTTGAGCGGGGTCGTCGTGACGTCGGTGCGGGTGGCGGTGAGCAGGGTCCGGTCGGGGACCTGCCTCCAGTGCGGCGTGTCGTCGTACGGCTCGGAGGCGACGACCACGGCGGGGCCGGGCCCCGCGCGGTACCAGAGTGTGTCGCCCCAGGCGGTCGCGGCGACCGACACGCCGTCGGTGAGCAGCAGGTTGAGCCGGGAGCCGGGCGCGGCGGCGGCCACCGCCGCGACGGTGCCGGCGAGCGCGTCGGGCATGGGCTGCCCGGCGCGCAGCCGGTGGTGGACCAGCGCCCACACCAGGGCGGCGTCGCACCGGGCCTCCAGGCGCAGCAGGTCGGCGGGCGGCAGGTCGGCGGCGAGCGGGGCCAGGGAGTGCGGCCAGCCGCGGACCGCGCCGTTGTGGCTGAACAGCCACCGCTCGCAGGCGAACGGCGCGGCGGCCGCCTCGCCGTCGGCGCCCGGCTCGGTGGCGTCCCGTACGGCCGCCAGCAGCGCCTCGGTGCGCACCACCCGGGCCAGGTCGGCGAAGGAGGCGTCGGCCCAGATGGGCCCGGCGCGGCGGTAGCGGGCGGGCACCGGGTCGCCCGGCGCGTACCAGCCGACGCCGAAGCCGTCGGCGTTGACCGTGCCGTGGGCCTGGCGGCGCGGCGCCCACGACTGCCGGTACAGGCCGTGCGGCGGCGCGACGACCACGTCGCGGAGGGCCGCCGCGGGCCCCAGGTAGGCGAGGTGACGGCACATCAGCGGCGCCTCCCGCCCGCGTTCGCCCGCCGCGCCGGCGGGGCGTACGGCGCCCTCACGCGGCCCCCGGGGCGGCGTCGCGGGCGGTGCGGAAGCCGGAGAAGATCTGGCGGCGGACGGGCAGGTCCCAGTTGCGGAAGGTGCCCCGGCAGGCGACCGGGTCGACGGCGAAGGACCCGCCGCGCAGGACCTTGTACGCGTCGCCGAAGAAGACGTCCGAGTACTCGCGGTAGGGGAAGGCGGCGAATCCGGGGTAGGGCAGGAAGTCGCTCGCGGTCCACTCCCACACGTCGCCGATGAGCTGCCGTACGCCCAGCGCCGACGCGCCGCGCGGGTAGCTGCCCACCCGCGCGGGCCGCAGGTGCCGCTGGCCGAGGTTGGCGTGCTCGGGCGCCGGGTCGGCGTCGCCCCACGGGTAGCGGCGGGAGAGGCCGGTGGCCGGGTCGTACCGGGCGGCCTTCTCCCACTCGGCCTCGGTGGGCAGGCGTCGGCCGGTCCACCGGGCGTAGGCGTCGGCCTCGTACCAGCTCACGTGCAGCACCGGCTCGTGCGCCGGCACCTCCTCGGTCACCCCGAAGCGACGGCGCACCCAGCCGCCCGCGCCGTCGCGCCGCCAGAACAGCGGCGCGTACAGGCCGTGCTCGCGCACGTGGTCCCAGCCGGCCGGGGCCCACCAGCGCGGGTCCCGGTAGCCGCCGTCCTCGACGAAGCGCGCGTACGCGCCGTTGCTGACCGGCGTGGTGTCGATGTGGAAGGCGGCGACCTCGCGCCGGTGGGCGGGCCGTTCGTTGTCCAGCGCCCACGGCTCGGTGGAGGTGCCCATGGTGAACGGGCCGCCCGGCACCAGCACCTCGGGCGGCAGCGGGCCGTCGGAGGTGTCCGGGGGCTCGGGTGCGGTCAGCGCGGCCGGGCCGCGGCGCAGCTGGTGGGTGATCAGCATCGTCTCGTCGTGCTGCTGCTCGTGCTGCGCGACCATGCCGAAGGCGAACCCGGCGGCCACCAGCCGCCGGCCGTCCAGCGGCACCCGCTCCAGCACCTCCAGCACCCGGCCGCGCACGTCGGCCACGTAGCCGCGGGCCTCGGCGGGCGGCAGCAGGGGCAGCGCGGGGCGCTCGGCGCGCGGGTGCTCGAACGCGTCGTACACCGAGTCGATCTCGGGCCGCAGCGCGTCCTGGCCGCCGACGGCGCGCAGCAGCCACTGCTCCTCCTGGTTGCCGATGTGCGCAAGGTCCCACACCAGGGGCGACATCAGCGGGGAGTGCTGGGCGGTCAGGTCGTGGTCGTCCACGCAGGACGTGAGGCCGTGGGTGCGGTCGCGCGCGGCCAGCAGGGTCTGCGCGGCGCGCCGCCGGAGGGCCTCGGGGTCGAGGTCGGGGCCGGGCGGGCCGGCGAGGGGGGCGCGGTCGGGAGCGGTCATGACAGGGCGTCCTTCCCGAGGGCGGAGTCGAGCAGGTCGTCGGCCGGACATCGGCCCCGGTCCACGTACCGGTCGCAGAACGCGGCGACGGCGTCCGCGACCGCGGCCGGCGCGCCGATCCGCGGCAGTGCCTCCCGGGCGGCGGCGAAGCAGGCGACGGCGGCCGCGTGCAGTTCGGGGTCGGCCAGGCCGTCGCGCGCGGCGGCCCGCCACAGCGGGTTGCACGGTGCGGGCTCGGAGCCCGCCGTCTCGGCGAGCGGCTTGACCACGCGGTAGACGGTCTCCGCCGCCTCGGGGTCGTCGAACAGCGCCGCCGTGACCGCCAGGGGCACCACCCAGCCGTCCTCTCCCGGCTGCGCGTCGATCATGCGCAGCTCCAGGTGGCCGCGGGGGCGCACCGGGGGGAAGAGGGTGGAGAGGTGGTAGTCGAGGTCGTCGTGCGTCGGCGGCCGGGGCTCGCCCGAACGGGCCCACGCGCGGAAGGTCAGGCCGTCCGGCACCCGCCAGGGCCCGGCGGCGTCCCGGATGGCCATCACGGGTGCGTCCAGCACGTACGCGGCCCAGGCGGTGCGCGGGTCGCCGCCGGACGGCGCGCCGACGCGGCCCGGGTCGATCGCCGCCCACACCGCCTGCCGGGTGGAGCGGTAGCCGGTCGGGCGGCCGCCGCTGAAGGGCGAGTTGGCGAAGGCCGCGGTGAGCACCGCGCCCAGCAGGTGGGCGAGCTGCCAGCGGCGGCCCAGGCCCAACGGCCCCGGCTCGTCGTACCCGGCGTCGAGACACACCTGCACGGAGGCGGTGCTGCACATCATGGACCGCCCGGCCGGGCCGCGGCGGCCGAAGTACGTCTCCATGGAGTCGTAGCGGGGTGTCGCGAGGATCCGGCGCGGCGGCAGCACGGGTTCGTGCCCGTGTCCGGCGAGGGTGAGGCCCAGCGAGGCGAGACGGCCGCGGACGAGCGCGAGATCGGCGGCGACGGATTCCACGCAGGCGGTGAGGGAGTCGGCGGGCCGGGAGCTGAGCTCGACCTGGCCGCCGGGTTCGAAGGTGAGCGCGGAGTGGAGCGGTAGTCCGCGCAGGGCGTCGGCGGCGGCGTGGAGCCGGTCCTCGCCGACGGGGCGGGTGGGGTCCTGCTGGTGGTGCACGAGCCATTCGACTTCGACACCTATATGTCGAGGTGGTCCGTTTTTGAAACATATGCCGTGGAGCCGGGCTTCCAGCTCCTTCTCGGTGATCGCCTTCTCCTCGGGCACTGCCGTCACCCTCTCCGGTCCGGGCTCGGGTCACCGGCCCGCCGACGTGCGGGCCGGAAGCCGTGCCCACTCTCACGTGCCAGTGGCACTGGCCTCAAGGGGCGCGTCCAGCCTGACATAAGTGTGCACTTTGTGTCGGGTCGGCCGGGTCGGCCGGC
Organism: Streptomyces sp. B1866; assembly: GCF_031932565.1. Lineage (NCBI taxonomy): Bacteria > Bacillati > Actinomycetota > Actinomycetes > Kitasatosporales > Streptomycetaceae > Streptomyces > Streptomyces sp. B1866. The sequence goes on along the minus strand of NZ_JAVSCF010000294.1, from coordinate 2,034 downwards.
CCGTCGGTGCGCCGACCGGTTGGTAGGCGACGGGTCGCGCGCCCCCCGGCGCACCGGGCGCACGACTGCCGTAACGGCGCGTTCGCGGTCGCTGAGCTGGTGGTGCGCCGTTCGTTACGGTTGCATGAACGAGCATCGAACTGGTGAACGAACAGTGGACGTTTCGCGAGCCGCGCTACGGCGGCGCGCGGGGCGCACCGGGGGCGCACCGGACGTTCGCGCTCCTGCCGTGGCCGTCGGGCGAATCGTCCGAATGCGGTAGGCGCGGGTGGACGCCATGACGACCCGGCGCACGACCCGGCCCCGGTCCGGCCGGACGATCCACCCGGACGGAGCAGCCCTTTTGTGCGGCCCGCGGGGTCTTCGTAGGCGAGACTGGCGCCCGTCCCGGCCCGTCCGAGCGGTTCGCAGGAGGCTCGCCATGGCCATTTCGATCTCCGCGGTCCTACTGCTGCTCGTCCTGACGGCCTTCTTCGTACGCAGCGGCGGCCTGCGGTTCTCCCACGCGCTGGCGTGCGTCCTGCTGGGCTTCTGCCTGGCCGGAAGCAGCGTCGCCCCGACGATCTCCGAGGGGCTCTCCGCGACCGCGGACGTGGTCAGCAGCGTGCAGCCCTGACCGGCGCGGCCCGCACCCCGGGAAGCGGCGGCGCGGGCCGCGCCGCGGTCGGCTGGTGCCGCGGCAGGTCAGGGCTACCGCAGCCAGTGCTGCGGCCGGTCAGAGCTGCGGCCGGGGTCCGGNGCAGCCAGTGCTGCGGCCGGTCAGAGCTGCGGCCGGGGTCCGGCGAACACCCCGATGCCGTTGGCCACCGGGCGCTCCGCGCCGCCCGACGGGTGGTTGCGCACGGTGGACCGTCCGCTGCCCGCCTCGCGGGTGACCAGCGTCGTGGAGCCGCCGCCGTCCAGGTTGAAGGCGTCGTCGGCGCCCAGGTCGAGCATGGTGTCCGCGAGTTCGGCCACCGTCAGCCCCGGGCGGTAGTCCACGTCGCCGTCGAGCGCCAGCAGGTAGAGGCGGCGCCCGCCGTCGCCGATGCCCGCCGCCGTGCGCACCGCCGCGGCGGCCGAGTCCAGGCCGTCCAGCGGCTCGTCGTCCCGGACGATCGGGAAGCCGCCGACCGCGAAGGCGAACGGCACCCGGCTCGTGCTCTGCGGACGGCTGTCCACGGTCACCGGGTCGCCCACGCGCAGCGCCCGCAGCGCCCCCGCGCCCGCCTCGCGGCCGACCAGCACCACCGAGTCCGCCGCGATCGGCCCGCCGCCCGGCACGGCCGCCGTCTTCGCCACCCGGCCGCGCGTCACCGTCACCTCGTAGGTGTCGGAGGTGCACGGCGCCGCCCGGTCGGCGTCCGAGCCGCAGGTGGCCCGCACCCGCGACGCCGCGCCCCACACCGGGGTGAACGCCCCGATGCCGTTCTCGGCCACCGCGTACTGGTTGAACCCGCGCAGCGGCAGCGCGCCGTCCTTGGTGTGCACCGTGCCGCGCAGCGTCAGGCTGCCGATCCGGGCCGTACGGTCCGTCCCCACGCCGATGACGTCCCGCGTGCCGGTGCCGGGCGGGCCGGGCGGGCCGAAGCGCTGGCCGTCGGGCACCGCCGCCTTCAGCCACCGGCCGTCGGCGACCGCCGGGCCCACCGGCGCGCCCGTGGCCGCGACCCCGGGGTGCTGGGTCTCGGAGATGTTGAAGAAGTCGCCGTTCACCGCGCCGACCGCGCCGCCGGCGTCGGCCAGCGCGGAGACCGCGGCGCGCGCCCCGACCGTGCCCGGGTACACCAGGCCCACCTCCGCCCGCGGCTCCCGCAGGTCGACGGTGAGCAGGTGCCCGTACACCGGGCCGTGCGAGCCGGTGAGCGCGAACTCCCGGTACTCCACGCCCGGCGCCAGGCTCTCGCTCCCGACGTAGCGCAGGCCGGCCGGCGCGGCGTAGGCCGCGCCCGCTCCGGCCGACCCGGTGCCGACCAGGGCCGCCCAGGCGAGGAGGGCCGCCGGCAGCACCCGGGAGCGGCCCGCCCGCCGGCGCCCGGGGCCGGGCCGCCGGGC
>NZ_JAVSCF010000293.1:0-7712 GCF_031932565.1 Streptomyces sp. B1866 | reverse complement strand
GGGGGCCCTGCGCGCCGTCCGCCTCACGGGCCGCCGAGCCGCCTGCCGCTCCGGCGGCCTGCGCGCCGTACGGTCCCGGGGCGGGCCCGGCGGCAGCGGCGGCGCCGAGCGTCCCGGTCGTGGGTGCCGCGGCTCTGGACGCCTGCTCCGGCCGGCCCGCCCCGTCCGCCTGGGCCCGGGCCGGGGAGGTGTCCTCCCGCGGTCCGGGCCGCCGCTCGGGCTCCTCGTGACCGGATCGTGCGCCGACCGCCAAATCCCCCACATCAACTCCTCACACGACGCTGCCAGCCGCGCCAGGTACGGCGCAGGCCCACCACTCCCATAACGAGCGGGAGTTCCGCAGGGGTCGGGAGCCGGACCATTCCTTGCTGATCCGTGGAGGACAGCCTAGGCGGCGATCCGCGCGCCTGCGCATCGGCGCCCCGCGCGTCGCGCACCGAGGCGTACGTCGAGGGCTCCTCCAGCCGCCGCCAGTGTCCGAAGGGCCAGGCGATCACCACGGCCCGGCCGACGACCAGGCTCTCCGGCACCGTGCCGTGCCCGGCCTCGTCGAGGTGGTAGCGGGAGTCGGAGGAGTTGGAGCGGTGGTCGCCCATGACGAAGAGGCGGCCCTCGGGCACCTTCACCGTAAACGTGATCTCGGACGGCGGATTGCCCGGGTGCAGGTAGGGCTCGTCCAGCGGGGTGCCGTTGACGGTGACGCGGCCCTGGGCGTCGCAGCACTTGACCGTGTCCCCGCCGACGCCGACCACCCGCTTGATCAGGTCCCGCTCGTTGGAGGAGGGCAGCAGGCCGATGAAGGTGAGGAACTGCTTGGCCTGCTTGATGACGACGGGGTCGCTGGTGGTGGTCGTGTGCTCCTCGTTCAGCCAGTGGCTGGGGTCCTTGAAGACGACCACGTCGCCGCGCCGGGGCTTGGAGCCGAACCAGGGGGTGAGCTTGTCGACCAGCACCCGGTCGCCGATCCTGATGGTCTCCTCCATGGAGCCGGAGGGGATCACGAAGGCCTGCACCAGGAAGGTCTTGAGTACCAGCGCGATCAGCAGCGCCACGGTGATCAGCAGCGGCACCTCGCGGGCGGCCGAGCGTCTGCGCCTGCGCTTGATGCGGCGGCGCGCCAGCCGGCGCTCCGCGCGCCCGCCCGGCCGCCGCGGTGGGGCGCTCGCGCTGTGCGCCGGGCCCGCGCGGTGGGTGCCGCGGGGCTTCTGGGGCCCGACGGCCGCGCGCAGCCTGGCGAAGCGCCCCAGGGGAGCACCGGAGGAGCGCGGCCGCTCCCGGGACTCCGACGGGGAGTCACGGGAGCGGTCGCGCTCCGAGAGCGGTGCGTCGGTGTCCGTCGGGTCCGGGCCTATCGGGCCGGGTTCCGACGGTGTCCGACGGAGGTGTGGCGGCGCCAAGAACTCAGCTCTCGCGCTTCTCCTTGATCTTCGCGGCCTTGCCGCGGAGATCACGCAGGTAGTAGAGCTTGGCGCGGCGGACGTCACCGCGCGTGACGACCTCGATCTTCTCGACGATCGGGGTGTGCACCGGGAAGGTGCGCTCGACGCCGACGCTGAAGCTCACCTTGCGGACGGTGAAGGTCTCGCGCACGCCGGAGCCCTGCCGGCGGATGACCACGCCCTTGAACTGCTGGACACGGGAGCGGTTGCCCTCGATGACGCGGACGTGGACGTTGACCGTGTCTCCAGGGCGGAAGGCGGGGATGTCGCTGCGCAGCGAGGCGGTGTCGACCGTGTCGAGCACGTGGGTCATGATCGTCTGCTTTCTTCACCGATGCCACAGGTCATCGGCGGAACAAGGGGTGGTCACAGGGGTGCCGGGGCGTCGGGCGGACGTCGTGTCCCCCTGTGGCAGGGGCGCACGCCGGACGTACGGCAGAGGGTTATTCTTCCACGTCGTCGGGCGGCCGCCCAAATCGGCCGTCCGCGAGCCGCCGCCAGCCGAGCTCTTCCAGTACGGCGCGGTCGTGCGCGTCGAGCGCGCCGGGGTCGCAGCGCTCGACCAGGTCGGGCCGGTTGCGGCCGGTGCGGCGCAGGGCCTCGTCCCGGCGCCACCGGGCGATGCGGCCGTGGTGGCCGCTGAGCAGCACTTCGGGAACGGCGCGGGAGCGCCATTCGGGCGGCTTGGTGTAGACGGGGCCCTCCAGCAGGTCCGCCATAGCGCCGGGGGCGAAGGAGTCGTCGCGGTGCGACTCGGCGTTGCCCAGCACGCCGGGCAGCAGCCGGGCCACCGCCTCGGTGATCACCAGCACCGCGGCCTCGCCGCCGGCCAGGACGTAGTCGCCGATGGAGACCTCGTACACCGTCAGCCGTTCGGCGTACTCCTCGATCACCCGCCGGTCGATGCCCTCGTAGCGGGCGGGGGCGAAGACCAGCCAGGGGCGGCCGGCCAGTTCCACGGCGAGGCCCTGCGTGAAGGGCCGGCCGCTGGGGGTCGGCACCACGAGCGCGGGACGCGCCTCGGGCAGGTCGTGCGTGCCGGAGGCCAGGACCGCGTCCAGCGCCTCGCCCCACGGACCGGGTTTCATGACCATGCCGGGCCCGCCGCCGTAGGGGGTGTCGTCGACGGTGTGGTGCCGGTCGTGGGTCCACGCGCGCAGGTCGTGGACGCGTACGTCGAGCTGTCCGCGGGCGCGCGCCTTGCCGACCAGGGAGACGTTCAGCGGCTCCAGGTACTCGGGGAAGATGGTGACGACGTCGAGCCGCATCAGCCGTCTCCGCCGCCCGCCGGGCCCGCGGCGTCCGGACCGCCGCCGGCGCCGGGCAGGTCGGCCGCGGGGTCCGCCCCGACCGGTTCGAGCAGGCCGGGCGGGGGGTCGACGACGGCGCGCTGGGCCGCCAGGTCGATCTCGGGCACGACCTCGGTCACGAAGGGGATCAGCGCCTCCGACCCGTCCGGCCGCCGCACGACGAGCAGGTCCTGGTAGGGCAGGTGGGAGATCTCCGCGATCCGGCCGACGGGCGTGCCGTCGACGGTGACCACGTCGAGGTCGATCAGCTGGTGGTCGTAGAACTCGTCCGGGTCCTCCGGGGTCTCCTCCGGGTCGACCTCGGCGATGAGCAGCGTGCCGCGCAGCGCCTCGGCGCCCGTACGGTCGGCGACGCCGGCGAAGCGCAGCAGCAGGCGGCCGCTGTGTACGCGGCCGGACTCGATGGTCAGCGGCCCGGTCGCGGCGGGCTCGGTGGCCAGCACGGCGCCGGGCGCGAGCCGCAGTTCCGGCTCGTCCGTGCGGACCTCGACGGTGACCTCGCCCTTGATGCCGTGGGCGCGGCCGATCCGCGCGACGACCAGTTGCACTGTCGGTGACTCCTGGGACTCCTGGAAGGGGACGGGCATGCGCGCGGGGCCGGTGACGGCCGAGGGGCCAGGGACACCGGGTCCCTGGCCCCTCGTACGGCCGCGAGGCCCCGCCGGGGGTTCCGGCCGGGGCGGGGTCCGCCGCCGCGGGACCGGCCGCGCGCGGGCCGGACCGGCCGGGCGGACCTGGTCGGCTTCAGACCTGGTCGACGTCGACGAGGTCGACGCGGATGCCCCGGCCGCCGATAGCGCCGATGACGGTGCGCAGGGCCCGGGCGGTGCGGCCGCTGCGCCCGATGACCTTGCCGAGGTCGTCGGGGTGCACCCGGACCTCCAGCACCCGCCCGCGCCGCAGGACGCGCGAGGCGACCTGCACGTCGTCGGGGTTGTCGACGATGCCCTTCACCAGATGTTCGAGGGCTTCCTCAAGCATCCCCTTAGCCTTCAGTCGACTCGGCGGCCGCCGTGTCGCCGGCCCCCTCGTCCGGCTTCTTCTCCGACTTCTTCGCCTTCGGGGTGATCGCCTCGCCCTTCGGCTCGTCGCCGGCGTCCTTGGCCACGGCCTCGAACAGGGCGCGCTTGTCGGCCTTCTCCTCCGGCTGGAGCAGTGGCGCGGGGGCGGGCAGGCCCTTGAACTTCTGCCAGTCGCCGGTCTTCTTCAGCAGGGCCAGCACCGACTCGGTCGGCTGGGCGCCGACGCCCAGCCAGTACTGGGCGCGCTCGGAGTCGATCTCGATGCGCGAGGGGTTCTGCACCGGGTGGTACAGCCCGATCTCCTCAATGGCCCGGCCGTCACGACGGGTACGGGAGTCGGCGATGACGATGCGGTAGTGCGGCGACCGGATCTTGCCCAGGCGCTTCAGCTTGATCTTGACTGCCACGGGAGTGGTGTCTCCTGGTGTTGACGGGGTGGACCACCACGACGTGCCGCGTGGGGTTGCGGTACCCGGGTGTCCGATGGACGCGCCGGCTGGAGGAGAGAGGGGTCCGGGCCAGCCGTCGAGTACAGCGGACCATTGTGCCACAATGCGGCGCCGCCGTACGCCGCCCGTCCCGGCGGCCGCACGGCGGCGTCGTTCGGATCCGGCCCCGCCGGCCGGCCGGTCCCTGGCTGGCCGGTCGGGCCGCGCGTCCCCGGGGCCCGCGCCCCGGTGCGGTCCTCGCGGACCGCCCGGCCGCGGTCTAGCCGACAGCGGCGACCGCCTCGGGGATGCGGAAGGGCTTTCCGCACCCTCCGCAGACGATGGGCGCCTGGGCCAGCACCGAGGGGACCACTCTGACGTTGCGGCCGCAGTCGCAGACCGCCTTCACCCGGACGCCGCCGCCCGAGGAGCCGTGCCGGGCGGCCGGTCCGCGGAAGGTGCGGGCGGTGTCGGCGGCGGTGGCGACCGTGTGCGCTCTCAGGGCCCGGTGCAGGCGGTCGATGGTGGAGCGGTAGCGCTTTCTCGCCTCGGGGGAGAGCACGACCAGGGAGAAACCGCTGCTCGGGTGCGGCTCATCGGCGTGGTCGAGCCCCAACTCCTCGGCGATCATGAGGAATCGGCGGTTGTGGTAGCGGCCCGCGCGCGAGGTGTCGCGGACACCGCGGGCGGCCGCGATGCCGTGGACTGCCTCGTGCAGCAGACGTTCGAAGGAGAGCTCGGCGCCGCAGGCGGACGACGACTCTCCGATCAGCGACTCGGGTGCGGCGAGATCCGGCAGCTCGGGGTGGTGCCGTTGAATGTCGGCCCACGCCTGTGCCAGCTCCGCGGCGAGAACAGGTGGTGTCGTGCTCACGTCGTGATAACGAGCGGGATGCTCCCGGTGTTCCGATTCCGGGCCATCCCAAATAATTTGCACCTACCAGTCAGTTCATTCCGATGCGCCGCGACGCGGGCGGGTGGGCCCATGTGCGGACGGGGGGCGCACGGCGCATCAATGGGGTACGTACCGGCGCGTACGCCCCCGGCGTACAACATCCGGAAGACGCGCGCCGCTCCCGCGCCCCTCCGACGTCCGGCGGCCCCGGAGGGTTCCCGTTCCCGGGAGCCGGAGGGTCGCGGAGCCGGCGGCCGGGCGCGCGGCGGCGTACGCCCGAGGGCCCGAGCCGTCCGGCTGCGGGAGCCGGTCGGCTACGGGCCCTGGGCGAAAGCCGGTGGTGTCAGTACGCGCGGGCGACGATCGCGACGTTGCCCGGCGCGTCGTCGGCCTCCGGCACCGAGCCGTCCTCGGCGACCAGGCAGCGCACGGTCACCGACCGCTCGGCGAGCCGGGCCTCGCCCTCCGGGCCCACCGCGGCCCACGGGACGCGGGCCCAGCCGCCCGCGGCCGCCGCCTCCGCGGCCTCCTCCAGGGTCGCCACCTCGGTCGTACGGGCCTCGCGGCGCTCGCGCGCCTGGCGCAGCAGCAGCGCCTGGTCCTCTTCGAGGATCTTCGGCAGCAGGTCGGCGAGGCCGCCGTCGCCGTCGAGGCGCACCGGCTCCTTGCCGCCCGGGATGCGCCGCGCCAGCATCGCCGTGCCGCCCTCCAGGTCGCGCGGGCCGACCTCGACGCGGACGGGCACGCCCTTCAGCTCCCAGTCGACGGCGCGGCGGCCGAAGGGCGTGTCGACGCGGTCGTCGACGTGCGCGCGGACGCCCGCCTCCGTGAGCCGGTCGCCGATCTCGCGGACCTTGGCCAGCACCGCCTCGTCGCCCTTGACGGCGAGGACCACGGCCTGGATCGGGGCGAGCCGCGGCGGAATGCGCAGGCCGTTGTCGTCGCCGTGCATCATCACCAGGCCGCCGACCATGCGCGTGGTGCTGCCCCAGGACGTCTGCCAGACGTGCTCGCGCGTGCCGTCCTTCGACAGGTACCGGGTGTCGAACGCCTTGGCGAAGTTCTGCCCCAGCTCGTGGCTGGTGGCCATCTGCAGGGCCTTGCCGTCGCCCATCATGCCCTCCAGGGTGAGGGTGTTGAGGGCGCCGGCGAAGCGCTCCTTGGCGGTCTTGCGGCCGGCCACGACGTCCATGGCCAGCAGGTTCTCCATGAAGTCCGCGTAGACCCGGCGGTGGATGTGGGCCGCGTAGTCCCGCGCCTCCTCATAGGTGGCGTGGGCGGTGTGGCCCTCCTGCCACAGGAACTCGGAGGTGCGCAGGAACAGGCGGGGCCGCAGCTCCCACCGCACCACGTTGGCCCACTGGTTGATCAGCAGCGGCAGGTCGCGGTAGCTCTGCACCCACTTGGAGAAGTAGTCGTTGATGATCGTCTCGGACGTGGGCCGGACGACGACCGGCTCCTCCAGTTCCTTGCCGCCGCCGTGCGTGACCACGGCCAGCTCGGGGGCGAAGCCCTCGACGTGCTCGGCCTCCCGGGTCAGGTACGACTGCGGGATGAACAGCGGGAAGTACGCGTTCTGCGCACCCGCCCGCTTGATGCGGGCGTCCATGTCCTGCTGCATGCGCTCCCACAGGCCGTACCCGTACGGCCGGATGACCATCGTGCCGCGCACCGGGCCGTTGTCGGCCAGCTCGGCCTTGTTGATCAGGTCCTGGTACCAGCGCGGGAAGTCGTCGGCCTGGGGAGTGAGCACGGGAGCCTTTGCCATGGCGCCGATCGTACGGCGGCGGACCGCCCGAGCGTGAATCGGACCGCGCGGGGCGTCCGGAACCCGGCCGCGGACGGACGCATTCCGGTGGCTGGCGCACCGTGCGGCAGGAGGGCCCGATTCCGTCCCGGAAACCTCTGGACGCGCCGACCGAAGCCGGGTTCTCTGGTTCTACAGGGGTGCTTCAACGGCGCGGCGCACATGACGGATCTGACCTCGGCACGGCATTCTCCCGAATTGGGGCGCTTGGATGACCTCCACACTTCTTCGGCGACACCACTCCCCGGCCCTGACCTCCTCCGACTCCCCCGGCTCCTCCGACTTCTCCGGCTCCCCCGGCCCGCTCGCGGTCTCCGCGGAGCCCTCCCGCGTCTCCTCGCCCGCCTCGGCCGCGGACCGCTCCGGCCCGTCCGGCGCGCACGCGCGGGCCCGCGACTGGGCCGAGATCCAGGAGCGGATGCTGGTACCGCTGTACGAGACGGTCTACGACCGGCTGGCCGTCGGCGCGGGCACCCGGCTGCTGGGCCTGGGCTGCGGGTCGGGCCTGGCCCTGCTGCTCGCCGCCCGGCGCGGCGCCGACGTCAGCGGCACCGATCCCGACGAGCGGCGGCTGGACCTGGCGCGCGAGCGCCTGGCGCCGCCGGGCGCGCGCGGCAGAGCAGCCCGCGGCGCCCCTCGCCTGCGGTGCGCCGCCCCCGGGGAGCCGCCCGCGGCCGACGGCGGCCGGGGGTACACGGTGGTGACCGCCTTCGACCCGGCGGCGCCGGGTGCGGACGGGGCCGGCCCCCGGGCGAAGGCGCTGGCGGCGGCCGTGCCGCTGGCCGAGCCGGGCAGCCCGGTGGTGCTGGCG
>NZ_JAVSCF010000292.1:0-7767 GCF_031932565.1 Streptomyces sp. B1866 | reverse complement strand
CGTCCGGCGCGCCCGGCCCGGGGCGGGCGGGCGCCGCGGCCCCGGGCGGCGTGCCGTCGGCCGCCGCGGTACGGGTTCGGCCGGCGGCGGGCGGCTGCTGCTGGGCCATGGCTCAGTCGACCGCGAAGAAGCGCCGGAAGTAGTCGGCGGGGCAGTCCTCACCCACCGGTTCCGCCTCCGCCTCCACCCAGGCGTGCGCGGCGAACGGCGGGCGGGTGCGCACGCCCACGCACCAGGTGGGCCACTGCCCGCGCATCCGGCACAGCAGGACGGTGGCCAGCGACCGGGGCAGGCACCCCCTGCGGCCCCCGGCGGCCAGGCTCACCGCCAGGACCGTCTCCAGGGCGGCCGCCGCCTCCGCGACCGTGGCTGGCCGGGCGCCGCGCCGGACCCGGCGCAGTACGGCCCGTATCCGGGCGGGCGGCTGGGTGGCCAGCACGTGCGCGCAGCCCACGGCGAGGCGGGCCGCGAGCCGGGTGCGCGGCGGCAGGGAGCGGGGCCGGTACGGGACCGCTTCGGGCGTCGACATGGCTCTCCTGTCTTGCATCGTGCACGGACGGGTCTTCGGGCAGAGGGGCATTGCGCCTGAGGGGCCTTGAGCGGGCGGGTCCTGAGCGGGCGGGTCCTGAGCGGGCGGGCCCTGAGCGGGCGGACGCCGAGCGGACGGGTTGTGCGCGGACCCGTGGAAGGCCCCGGACGGCGGGCCGCGGCCGGCGGCCCGTCAGTCCTCCCGGACCAGCCCGGCGGACCGCAGTTCGCCGAGGACGCGCTCGACATCCTCGCGGGCGATGCCGTCGCTGACGTCGTACCGCTCGGTCAGCGCGTGCACCGCCTGCTGCGCGCTCCGGCCCGCCAGCAGGGTTTCGAGGACCATGGCGGCGGTGGGGTTGAGGGTCCAGTAGTCGCCGCTGCTGTCGTCCAGCAGGGCCATGCCGTACTCGGTCTCGGCCATCAGGACACCAGGGCGCAGCTTCAGGCTCATCGGGGTACCTCCGTGACGGGATGTCGGGGCATGCGGCGGTGAGGGGGCGCGTACGGGGGCCGCCCGGCGGTGGCGGCCTCGGCCGGGCGGGGTGAGGGCGGCCGGGGGGGTCAGCCGCGGGCGCGGCGGGCCGGCGACTCCCGGGCGCGCAGCCACGCCTCGCAGCCCACGGTCGGATGCAGCAGGACGTTCTCCAGCTCCGCCGAGACCGGCCCGGAGCACCAGGCGCGCCACACGTCCGCGTCGACCAGGCCCAGCCGGGCCAGCCGGGAGTCCTCGCACAGCGCCAGCAGCGCGTCGCGGTGCCGCCGCAGCCCGGCCTCCTCCTCCAGGGTGGCGTTGGCCTTGGTGGCACGGGTGCGGCTGGCGTCGGGCACGACACCGCGCATGGCCTCCACGATGAGCGGCTTGTACCGCCACGGGGTCACCCGCTCCTCGGTCCGCACCGCCAGACCGGCCTCGACGACGCGGTCGTCGTAGAAGGGGGAGGCGAACGCGAGGCCGAGCGGCCGCGTCATCTGGTTGAGGTGCCGGGCGAACCGGGCGACGGCTTCCATCGTGGCCAGTTCGCGGTGCTCGCCGTGGCCGGGGCCGAGGGGCCGGGCCTCGGCGGCCTCCGCGCGGACGAGCGCGCGGACGGCGTCGACGGCGTCCGGGGTGGCCCACGGCGGCATCCTGGGCGGCGCGCACCACTGGAACTGCGGGGCGTCCAGCGGCGCCAGCGGGCTGGTCAGATCGTCGGCGACCTGCTCCAGCCAGGTGCCGTACGGACGCCGGTCCAGCAGCTGGCGTACCGCCTCCCGCCGGGACCAGCCGTATTTGGCCAGGTAGCCGCGTGTGTGGCGGACGGCGGCGCGCGGGCGGCGGGGGAGCAGGTCGTGGACGCGGGCGGAGGCGCCCGCCAGCAGTTCGTCCCCGCCGAAGCCGCTGAGGTGGAGGGCGGAGCCGCGGTCCGCGGCGAGGCGGAGCAGGCCCATGCGCCGGTTGTGGTCCACGGCGAACAGCGACGGGCCGTCCAGGACGTCGGTGAGCGCGTCCACGCCGTCGAAGGTGAGCGGGCACTGCTCGGCGGGGACGACGTGGTGCTCGACGGTTCCCGCTCCCTCGGCGGCCGCCAGGTCCTGGACGGTGCGGCGGGCCCAGTGCACGTCGTCGCCGCGCGGGTCGTGGGTGGCGGCGGTGTAGGCGGCGACCTTGGCGCCGGCGCGTACGGCGGTGCAGACCACGGCGGTCGAGTCCAGCCCGCCCAGGTCGGCCGTGACCAGGTCGCGGCCGCGGACGCGGACACCGACGGCCTGGCGCAGGGCCTCCCGCAGGGCCGGCGCGCCCTCGGCCAGCGGCACGTCACGGCGCGGCAGCCGCCACCACCGGGCCCGCCGGACCCGGGTGCCGTCGCGGTCCAGCACCAGGTAGTCGTGGCCGGGCAGGCTCTCCACGCCCCGCCACACCGGCCGGCCCGACAGCGGGTGGAGCACGCCCAGGCTGAGCAGCTGGACGGCGAGCCGGCCCTCGTCGAGGGGCGCCCCGGTCAGGTCGGCGAGGACGTCGGCGCGGTCGGCGGCCAGGCGCACCCGGCCCGCCCGGCCGTGGAACAGGCCGCGGACACCGGTCACCGTGCCCTGGGCGCGCACCTGGCCGTGCAGGCTGGCCAGGAGGTGGTAGCTGCCGTGCCAGGCGCGGGCGAAGCGGTCAAGACCGGCCGGGCCGGCGACCGCGGCCGCGGCACGGGACGCCTCCGCCGCGGTGACGGCGTGCTCGCCCAGCACCGCGACCCGGACCCCGCCGCTCTGTCCGACGGTCAGCTCACCGGGCTGCCAGCGCCCCATCAGCCACGGCCGGCCGGAGGCGTGCGGACACGTCTCGGCGGCGTGGGGACGGGCCTTGGCCGCCACGGCCGCCGCCGCGTCGGTGTCGGGCAGCACCAGGAGCCAGGCGGGTGCGACGGCGACGGACAGAGGGCTGTCCATGGACTCACGTACCTCCGGTCGAGGGCGCACACGCCGGTGCGGGAACGGGCGGGGCGAGCGGGGGACGGCCGGTGGCCGTCCCCCGCCGACATGGCCGGCCCCGTCGTCCCGCGGCGCGGGGCGGGGCCGGCCACCCGGAGGTCAGATGAGCTGGTGACCGCCGAGCAGGTCCTTCGCGGTGCTGCCGGCCAGGCCGGTGGTCTTGCGGAAACCGCCGGCCTTGGCGAGGGTCGGACGCTCGTACGTCATGGCACACTTCCTTTCGCTCGGGCCGAATTCGGCAGACGCCGTATTCGGCCGGTTAAAGAGGAACGTCGGCACAGGTACCTGCCGTGAACCGGTCGTACCCGCCCCGGTTCCGGACCCGGGCGGCCGATTCGGTGCATCACGTTATGAGCGCCGGCGGACCGCCACAACGGTGCACGCCCGGGAGCACGACATCATGAGGGCGGCAGACCTTCGGCCGGATCGGCCGCACAATGCCCCGGGATGCATCCGAGCGCCGGGCATGAAGACCGGACCCCGGGGTAGGAGGAGCGGCTTTCCGCGGGTTACCGGTGCGGAAACGCGGTGTGCCCGGTGTGCGGAATCCGGCGTGGCGGCGACCGTGGGTGCGCTCCAGTGATGCATATCGAATCCGCAGGTCAGAGCATGTATGAGACTGGCTGGGGCGGGATTGCGGGAATGTATCGGCCGCGCGTCCGGCTTCACCGCCGTGTCGGATTCCTTCGCAAGATGGAGAACGGTCAAGCCGGACACACGTCGTTATATGTATATGGCACTACTGGGCCGTGTCAGTCAATAGGGGGGTGGAAAAGCGACGGCCCCGCTTTCCCGGTGGCGCCGGTGGGAGGAGGTGCCCGCCAGGGGTGCGGCGGCCGGCCCGGTACTCAACGCGGAAGGAATTCCCGGGGGTGGCCGCATCGGCTTGCCCGCGAGCACCCCGGAAGACCGGCCGGATTCGCCCGCCGGGGTTCCGTATCAGCGTTCACACATGCCGTACACCCGTGTCGTACGGCCGTACGCGTCGCGGCGGCGGACGAGACGTGAGGCGGCGCGGGGGCCCGCTGTCCTGCGGGTGTCCGCCGGGCCGACGGCGAGGAGCGCGAGCGGTCCGGTGCGCCGTGTGCCGGGCTCGGCCGCGCGGGCCGCGCCGCGCGGGCCGCCGCCCGCGACGCGGCTCTTCCTGGTACCGGCGGTCCTAGGAAGACGGAGTGCCTGGTTGGCCGCGTGGCCGCGTCGCATCGTGGAAGCATGACGACGACATTGATCACCGGAGCGAACAAGGGACTCGGCTACGAGACCGCCCGTCGGCTCGTCGCCGCGGGGCACACCGTCTACGTCGGAAGCCGGGACCCCGACCGCGGCCGCCGGGCCGCCGAGCGGCTGGGTGCGCGGGCGGTGCAGCTCGACGTCACCGACGACGCGTCCGTGGCGGCGGCGGTGCGGGTCGTCGAGGCCGACGGAGGGCTCGACGTGCTGGTCAACAACGCCGGTGTCCAGGCGGAGATGACCGACGGGAAGGTCGTGGTGGGCGCCGCGGAGGTGACCGCCGGCGTGATGAGCAGGACGTTCGAGGCCAACGTCTTCGGCTTGGTGCGCGTCACCCACGCGTTCCTCCCGCTGCTGCGGCGCTCCGCGGCCCCGGTCGTGGTCAACGTCGGCAGCGGCCTGGCCTCGCTGACCTGGGCCACCACCCCGGACGCCCCGTCGTACGCCTATCCGGGCGTCGCCTACCCGGCGTCGAAGGCCGCGGTCAACATGATCACGGTGCAGTACGCGAAGGCGTTCCCGGAGCTGCGGATCAACGCGGTGGGGCCCGGCTTCACCCGGACCGACCTGAACCAGAACACCGGCGTCCAGACCGTCGAGCAGGGCGCCGAGATCATCGTCCGCATGGCGCAGGTGGGCCCGGACGGCCCGACCGGCGGGTACTTCCACGCCGACGGCCCCCTTCCCTGGTGAGCCCGCTCCCGGGGCCACCGGGGAGGACCGCCGGGTACGCCGTCATGTCCCGGCGGCCGGCCGCGCGGACGGCCGCCGGCCCTCAGCCGCCTGCCGCGCCGCGCGGGCCCCGAGGGGCGGTGCGGGCCGGGTCAGCTCCGCGGGCGGAAGCCGTCGAAGAGCACGGCCAGCGCCCGGCCGCGCAGGGCCGGGGGCCACGCGTCGCGTTCGGCCGCCAGGCAGGCGGCGCCCAGCAGGGCCAGCACCTCCGGCAGGCGCAGGTCCGCGCGCAGCGCGCCCGCCGCCTGAGCGCGGGTCAGGAGGGCCTCGACGGTGCCGCGCAGCGCCCGGGCGGCCTCCGCCGTGCCCGGCGGGCGGTCGGCACCGGCGCCGGTGACCAGGTCGGCCACCAGCTTCTCGCGGGCGGCGTCCGCCGCGACGGCGGTGAAGAAGTCGAAGAACGCCGCGCCCGCGTCCTCGGCGCGCAGCAGGGTCGCGGCGGTGCCGAGCAGGCGGTGCGCGCGGTCCACGGCGACCGCCTGGTACAGGGCCTCCTGGGTCGGGAAGTGGCGGTAGACGGTGCCCAGTCCCACGCCCGCCGCCGCGGCGACCGCCCGCACCGACGCGCCCGCGCCCTCGCGCGCCAGGACCGTTTCGGCGGCCGCGAGGATGCGCGCACGGTTGCGCCGGGCGTCGGCGCGCGGCGTCCTGAGCTCCTCGGCCATGCCCGTCTCCCGGCTCGTCGACCTCAAGGTCGTCTGCTCCGCCGCCGCGCCCGTCCATACCGGCCAAGCGGAACGTCTGATCCGATTCTAACGAGGCGGCGGTCTGTCGCGCGGGGGTTCGCCGTTTCGCCCGATCGTAGGAAGAGCTGCCCGGCGGGGTTTGAGCGGGCGCGCGGGGACCTACCGTGGCCGTATGAGCGGCAACAGCGCCTCCGGGCCGGTGCGTCCCGTCGTCACCGAGCTGCGGCTGTCGGCGTTCAAGGGGCACCGGGGCGCGGTTCTTCCGCTGGGGCCGGTGACGCTGGTCGCCGGCGCGAGCGGCAGCGGCAAGTCGGGCGTACTGGAGGCGTACGGGGCGCTGGCGCGGCTGGCGGGTGGCGACCCGCTCGCGGAGGTGTTCCCGGATCCGGCCGCGTACGTGCCCCGCGGCGTGCGCCCCGACGAGCAGGGCAGGCGGGGTTTCCGCATCGGCTGCACCGTGGACGGCCCCGTGGGGCCCGTGCGGCTGGACGTGGCCGTGCAGGCCGAACCCGAACTGCGGGTCGTGGGCGAGCGGATGACCGGCGCGGGGCGGACCCTGCTGGAGACGGCGCTGCGCGACCCGCGGCGCAGCACGGTCCAGGGCGCGTGGTACACGGCGGGCGCGGTCGCCGTCACGCGCGCCCCCCTGCCCGACGACCGGCTCGCCACGCCGCTGCTGCCGCTGCGGGTGGCGGGCCGTACGGAAGGGCAGCGGCTCGCGCTCGCCGCGGCCGAACAGGTCGTCATCGCGCTGCGCTGCGCCTTCGCCTGCGACCCGCGGCCGGAGCGGATGCGCGGATCCGCCGCGGCGGACGAGGGGCTGCTGCGCGGCACGTGCGACAACCTGGCGGCCGTGCTGCGGCGTACGAGCCGGGAGTGCGTGACGCGCCACGCGGCGCTCGTCGCCGCGGTGCGCGCCGGGTGCCCGGGCGCCGGGCCGGTGGCGGACCTGGTGACGGAGGAACTGCCGGACGGCGCGGTACGGGCGCTGGTGGCGCAGGGGGAGGCGGGCGCGCTGCCCGTGGCGCGCCTGGGCGACGGCGAGCTGCGCTATCTCGCGCTGGCACTGGTGCTCCTGACGGGCCCCGGCGTGCTGGAGATGGACGCGGCGCCCGACGTGCTCCCGGCACGGCAGGCGCTGACGGTGCTCGCCGACGGCTTCGACCGGTGCCTGGACGACCGGCAGGCGCGGGAGCTGCTGGGGCTGGCGGCCCGCATGGGCGCGCGGGGCCACGTCCGCCTGCTGGGAACGGTGGGGCGCGCGGTGGACGCCTCCGGCGCCACCGGAGCGGACGAGTCGGCGCCGGTGGCGGTCCTGCGGCTGCGGGATCCGGGCGACCGGGACGGCCGCGCCGGAGCCCGGGACGGCGACCGCGCGGGGCACCTTATGCCGTTGGCAGAGCCAGACAGCCCCGTTCGTCACTCTCCGTAGTGATCAGGTTATCCACAACGCAACTGTTGTCAACAGATTCCTGAATTCCCCTAGCTTTTCGGGCTGCGAGTCATCACTCTGGGTAGTGGAAGGGTGACGGGTGCGGAGGGTCCGTGGAAAGGGGTTCCGGGGCATGGAAGCGATGCGGCTGATCGGTGTCACCCGGCATGCCTTAGCGCATGCCGAGAGCGTGCACGACATCGTGGCCGAGGCCTGGCAGGTCCAGGCGCTGGCGGAGACGATAGGCGGCCACCTCGCGCTGTACGGTCCCGCGGCGGCGCGGGGCGAGGCGCGCGGGCTGTACGAGGCGGGCGGCCGGGCGCGCGGGGCGCTGCACCACCCCGCCCTGCACCACCCGGCGCGGCTCGGCGGCGGCGTGCGGGCCGTGCAGCTGACCGAGGTGAAGGACGCCCCCGGCGTGCTGCACGCGCTGGGCGACCTGCTCGCCGAGGCGGGCTTCGCGCTGGTCGGCGTCGCCTCCAACACGGAGGAGGAGGCGCTGTACTGGCAGTGCGTCGAGGCCATCGACGCGGCGGACGAGGCGCGGGACCGGGTGCACGGCATGCTCAAGCACGTCGAGGTGCGGGAGCGGGGTGGGGCGGCATGAGGGCGGCGGCCGCGCTGACCGCGACCGTGGCCCGGTGGGCCGGGCCGGGCTGGGCCCGCGCGCGGCGGGCGGTACGGCCCGCCCGCCCC
>NZ_JAVSCF010000291.1:0-7785 GCF_031932565.1 Streptomyces sp. B1866 | reverse complement strand
CGCGTCCGGCACCGCCGCCCGCCGCCCGCCGGCCAGCCGCCGCACGTGCAGCACGCCGCCCGCGGCCGGCAGCGGGCAGGCGGCGCCGTCGGCGACCCCGCGCAGCACCTCGTACGCCGGCTCGCCGCCCGCCTCGTACGGCGTGAGCCACATCTGAACGAACCGCAGCGGCCCGGACCCGGCGTTGCGCTCGGCGTGCCGCACGCCGCAGCCCGCGCTGAGCCGCTGGAGGTCGCCGGGGCGCACCACGGTGCGGTGCCCGGCCGAGTCCTCGTGGAGCAGCTCGCCCTCGACCACCCATGTGACGAGTTCCACGTCGCGGTGCGGGTGCGGGTCGAAGCCCGCGCCGGGCGCGAGCTGTTCCTCGTTGCAGGCCACCAGCGGGCCGAACCGCACGTTGTCCGGGTCGTAGAAGCGCCCGAAGGAGAAGGCGTGGCGCGTGACGACGCCCGCGCCGTCCCCGCCCGTGAACCGCTCGCCGGAGCGCTGCACCCGCATCATCCGGCCTACGGTAGCGGCCGGGTCTCATGCGGGCGCCGGTGCCCGGTGTGATCCCCTTGCCCGCGCCCCTCACCCGATAAGGCAGTCTTGTCCTCGTGCCTGATCCCGCCGCGAACATCCCGCACCCGCACAGTGCCACCCTGCGCCGCCTGGAGAAGTCCTCGGGGAAGCTGGCCGCGAGCGCCATCGCCCTCATGGACGCGCAGCTGCCGTGGTACAGGGCGATGCCCCCGGAGAACCGCTCGTGGATCGGCCTGGTCGCGCAGGCGGGCATCGCCGCGTTCACCGAGTGGTTCCGGCACCCGGAGGCGCCGCAGGCCATCAGCACGGACGTGTTCGGCACGGCGCCGCGCGAGCTGACGCGGGCGATCACGCTGCGCCAGACGGTCGAGATGGTGCGCACGACCATCGAGGTCATGGAGTCGGCGATCGACGACGTGGCCGCGCCGGGAGACGAGGGGGCGCTGCGCGAGGCGCTGCTGGTGTACGCGCGGGAGATCGCCTTCGCCACGGCGCAGGTGTACGCGCAGGCGGCGGAGGCGCGCGGCGCGTGGGACGCGCGGCTGGAGTCGCTGGTGGTCAACGCGGTGCTGTCCGGGGAGGCGGACGAGGGGGCGCTGTCGCGGGCGGCGGCGCTGGGCTGGAACGCGCCGGAGCACGTGTGCGTGGTGCTGGGCACGGCTCCGGACGGCGACAGCGAGCTGACCGTGGAGGCCATACGGCGGGCGTCCCGGCACGCCAAGCTCCAGGTGCTCACCGGGGTGTTCGGGTCGCGCCTGGTGGTGGTCGCGGGCGGTTCGGACGACCCGCTGCGCACGGCACGCGCGCTGATCGGGCCGTTCGCGCCCGGCCCGGTGGTGGCCGGCCCGGTGGTCTCCGACCTGCTGGCCGCGACCCGTTCGGCCGGGGCGGCGGCGGCGGGGCTGAAGGCGTGCGCGGCCTGGCCGGACGCGCCGCGGCCGGTGCTGGCCGACGACCTGCTGCCGGAGCGCGCGATGGCGGGCGACCCGGCCGCGCGCCACCAGCTGGTGGAGGAGATCTACAGACCGCTGAGGGACGCGGGCTCGGCGCTGCTGGAGACGCTGAGCGTCTACCTGGAGCAGGCGAGCAGCCTGGAAGGCGCGGCCCGTATGCTGTTCGTGCATCCGAACACCGTGCGCTACCGGCTTCGACGTGTGACCGATGTCACCGGATGGTCGCCTTCCGATGTCAGGTCGGCGTTCACTCTGCGTATTGCACTGATCTTGGGGCGTCTGAGCGAGGGAGACACCGACGCCTGAGCTTTTGTAGAGCTCCCACAATTCCACCATCCGTTCTTCGTCCTTGTCCTCACGGGCGGGCGACGCCGCGCACAAGAGAGAGTGAGAGGGTGCTTGTACTCGTCGCTCCCGGCCAGGGCGCCCAGAAGCCCGGCTTTCTGTCCCCTTGGCTCGACCTGCCCGGCGTCGCGGACCGGCTCGGGTGGTGGTCGGCCGTATCCGGCCTGGACCTGATCCACTACGGCACCGAGGCCGACGAAGAGGCCATCCGCGACACCGCCGTCGCCCAGCCGCTGCTGGTGGCGGCGGGTTTGGTGTCCGCGCTGGCGCTCTTCGGCGAGCCCGCGTCCAACTCCCCGGACTCCCCCGAACCGGCCTCTCCCGAGTCGGCCGCGGCCGCCGACCCGGCGCGCGTGCTCGGCGCGTGCGCCGGTCACAGCGTGGGCGAGATCACCGCGGCCGCGGTCGCCGGCGTGCTCAGCCACGAGGCGGCCCTGGTGTTCGTGCGCCGGCGCGGCCTGGCCATGGCCGAGGCGGCCGCGCAGGCGGAGACCGGCATGGCCGCGATCCTCGGCGGCGAGCAGGACGACGTCGTCGCCCACCTGACCAGGCTGGGCCTCACCCCCGCCAACGTCAACGGCGCGGGCCAGCTCGTGGCGGCCGGCACCGCCGAGCAGCTGGCGGCGCTGGCCGCGGACAAGCCGGAGGGCGTGCGCCGGGTCGTACCGCTGAAGGTGGCGGGCGCGTTCCACACCGGGCACATGGCTCCGGCGGTCGCCACGCTGGAGGCGCTGGCCACCGGTCTGCCGGTGGCCGACCCGCGGGTCACCTACCTGTCCAACCGCGACGGCAGGCCCGTCGCGACCGGCGCCGAGATCGTCCAGCGCCTGGTGGCGCAGGTGTCCAACCCGGTCCGCTGGGACCTGTGCCTGGACACCTTCCAGGAGCTGGGCGTCACCGCCATGATCGAGGCGGCGCCCGGCGGCACCCTCACCGGCATCGCCAAGCGCGCTCTGCCAGGGGTGCGGACGCTGGCGCTGAAGACCCCGGACGACCTGGCGGCGGCCCGGGAGCTGGTCGCCGAGTACGCCGCCCCCGCCGTCGGGGTCGCGGCCCCCGCCGTCGGGGTCGCGGCCGCCACGGCCGGCCCGTCCGCCGCCGGCCTGACCGTCGACATCCCTCCCGCCGCGGACTCTCCGGCCGAATAAGGAGCTTTCACGCCCCATGCCCGCGAAGATCAGGCCCAGCAAGGGCGCGCCGTACGCGCGCATCCTCGGCGTCGGCGGCTACCGCCCCACGCGCGTGGTGACCAACGAGGAGATCCTCAAGCACATCGACTCCTCGGACGAGTGGATCCGGTCGCGCTCGGGCATCGTCACCCGGCACTGGGCCGGGCCTGACGAGACGGTGGCCACCATGGCCGTCGAGGCGGCCGGCAAGGCGCTGGCCGACGGCGGCCTCACGCCCGAGCAGATCGACGGCGTGATCGTGTCGACCGTCACGCACTTCCGGCAGACTCCGGCCATCGCCACCGAGATCGCCCACCGGCTCGGCGCCGGCAAGCCGGCCGCGTTCGACATCTCGGCAGGCTGCGCGGGCTTCGGCTACGGCGTCACGCTGGCCAAGGGCATGATCGCCGAGGGCAGCGCGTCGCACGTGGCGGTCATCGGCGTGGAGCGGCTGTCGGACCTGACGGATCTGACGGACCGCAAGACCGCGTTCCTGTTCGGCGACGGCGCGGGCGCGGTGATCGTCGGCCCGTCGCAGGAGCCCGCGATCGGCCCGACCGTGTGGGGCTCGGAGGGCGACAAGTCGGAGACCATCACCCAGACCCTGGGGTGGGACGCCTACCGCGAGGGCGGGCAGGACCTGCCGTTCCCCGCGCTCACCCAGGAGGGCCAGGCGGTCTTCCGCTGGGCGGTGTACGAGATGGCGAAGGTCGCCCAGACGGCGCTGGCGGAGGCCGGGGTCAGCGTGGCCGACCTCGACGTCTTCATCCCGCACCAGGCCAACATGCGGATCATCGACTCGATGGTCAAAACCCTCAAGCTGCCGGACCATGTCACCGTCGCCCGCGACATCGAGACCTCCGGCAACACCTCGGCCGCCTCCATTCCGCTCGCCATGGAGCGGCTGCTGGCGACGGGACAGGCGAAGAGCGGCGACACCGCGCTCGTCATCGGCTTCGGGGCGGGTCTCGTCTACGCGGCGACGGTCGTTACGCTCCCCTAAGCCAGCAACCACAGCAGCCCCGTCACCAGCAGGACGCTGCACCAGCACCGCCAGACCGCCAACCACCATCAGAAAGACCGTAGAAAGGGCGCCGCAATGGCCGACACCAAGGAATCGATCGTCGAAGGTCTCGCCGAGATCGTCAACGAGATCGCCGGCATCCCGACGGAGGACGTCCAGCTCGACAAGTCCTTCACCGACGACCTGGACGTCGACTCGCTGTCGATGGTCGAGGTCGTCGTCGCCGCCGAGGAGCGCTTCGACGTCAAGATCCCGGACGACGACGTCAAGGGCCTGAAGACCGTGGGCGACGCCGTCGACTACATCCTCGCCAACCAGAGCTGACCTCAGGCGCTCGTCGCCACCCACCCGGTGGCAGGTCCCTCCGACACCCCCTACACGTGGAGTAAGAATCCCTGTGAACTCGACCGATCGCACCGTGGTCGTCACCGGAATCGGCGCGACCACACCGCTGGGTGGCGACAGCGCTTCGACCTGGGAGGCCCTGCTGGCGGGCCGCTCCGGGGTACGCCTGCTCGAACACGAGTGGGCGGCGGACCTGCCGGTCCGCATCGCAGCCGAGGCGCTGGTCGACCCGGGTACGGTCATCCCGCGTCCGCAGGCGCGCAAGCTGGACCGCTCGGCGCAGTTCGCGCTGATCGCGGCCCGGGAGGCGTGGCGGGACGCGGGATACACCACCCGGGCCGGCGACCCGGCGGCGTCGGGTGACACGGCGGCGGGTGCGCTCAACCCCGACCGGCTCGGCGCGGTCATCGCCTCCGGCATCGGCGGCGTGACCACCCTGCTGGACCAGTACGACGTGCTGCGCGAGAAGGGCGTCCGCAAGGTCTCCCCGCACACCGTGCCCATGCTCATGCCCAACGGGCCGGCGGCCAACGTGGGCCTGGAGGTGGGCGCCCGCGCGGGCGTGCACACCCCGGTCAGCGCCTGCGCGTCGGGCGCCGAGGCGATCGGGTACGGCATTGAGATGATCCGCACCGGCCGCNCGCCGAGGCGATCGGGTACGGCATTGAGATGATCCGCACCGGCCGCGCCGACGTGGTCGTCGCGGGCGGCACCGAGGCGGCCATCCACCCGCTGCCCATCGCCGCCTTCGGCAACATGATGGCGATGTCGAAGAACAACGACGACCCGCAGGGCGCCTCCCGTCCGTTCGACGCGGACCGCAACGGGTTCGTGCTCGGCGAGGGCGCGGGCGTGGTCGTGCTGGAGGCCGCGGAGCACGCCGCCGCCCGGGGTGCTCGGGTGTACGCGCAGGCCGTCGGCCAGGGCATCTCCGCCGACGCCCACCACATCACCCAGCCGGAGCCGTCCGGCAACGGCATCGCGCACGCGCTGGCCAACCTGCTGGAGAGCACGGACCTGAGCCCGCGCGAGATCGCGCACGTCAACGCGCACGCGACCTCGACGCCGCAGGGCGACGTGGCGGAGATCAAGGCGCTGCGGAAGGTCTTCGGCGACGAGGTGGACCACATGGCGGTCTCCGCCACGAAGTCCATGACCGGACACCTGCTCGGCGGCGCGGGCGGCGTGGAGACCGTGGCCTCCATCCTGGCCCTCTACCACCGCGTGGCCCCGCCGACGATCAACCTCCGGCGGCAGGACCCGGAGGCCGAGGCGGACATCGTCCGCGACGCGCCGCGGCCCCTGCCGCAGGGCGCCATCGCCGCGCTGAACAACTCCTTCGGGTTCGGCGGGCACAACGTGGTGCTGGCCTTCCGCACGGTCTGACCCGGGCGGGCGGGGCCGGGGCGGCGCCCCCGGTCCCGCGCCCGGTCCCGCCCCCGGTCAGGCCCCGGTCAGGCCCCGGGCGGGCCGTCGGCGCTCTCGCGCTCGCCGTCGAAGCTGGCGAAGTACGACGCCGCCATGTCCTGGTCGCCGTGCCCCTGCGCGATGGCCCGCCGGAAGCGCTCCGCGCCCGCCGCCGCCACGTCGAGCCGCACTCCGGCCTGCTCACCGGCCGCGACGATCAGCCGGGCGTCCTTCTCCGCGGTCCGGGTGGCGAAGCTGGGCGTGAGGTCGCCGCCGAGCAGCTGTCCGGCCTTGAAACCCAGGTAGGGCATGTCCAGCGGGCCCCCGGCCACGGCGTCCAGGAAGCCCCGCGGGTCGACGCCGAGCCCCCGGGCCAGGGCGACGGCCTCGGCGACGCCGTGGGTGACGGCCAGCGCCCAGCTGTTGATCACCAGTTTCAGCCGGCTGGCCGCGCCCTCGGCGGCGGAGTCGCCCACCCACAGCGTGCGGGCGCCGACCGCGCCGAACACCGGCTCCAGGGGCGTACGGGCCGTCTCGGGCCCGGCCGCCAGCACCACGAGCTGTCCGTTCTCGGCGGGCTGCCGGGTGCCGAGCACCGGCGCGTCCACCAGGACCAGGCCGTGGTCGGCGGCGAAGGCGGTCAGCGCGCCGAGCCCTTCCAGGCCCGCGGTGGTGGCCTGGGCCCACACCGCGCCGGGGCGCAGGGCGGGCGCGGCCTGCTCCAGGGCCGCCAGCACGGCGGGCCCGTCGTGGAGGATCGTGAGGACGACGTCGGCGTCGGCCACGGCCTCGGCGGGGGTGTCCGCGACGCGCACGCCGTCGGCGGCGAGCGGTTCGGCCTTGGCCCGGGTGCGGTTCCAGGCGCGGACCGCGAGCCCCGCCCTGGCCAGGTTGCGGGCCATGGCGGCGCCCATGATGCCGGTGCCGAGCACGGCCACTGAAGTGGTCTGAGTCATACGGCCGAGGCTAGGACTTCGAGTCCGCTCCAGCGCAAGAGCCGCCCGGCCGGATGCCCGAGGCCCTGCCGGGCACGGGCGTCGCGGTGCGCTCCCGTACGCCCGTACGCGCCCGGAGCGGTCCGGTCCCGCTCAGACCACCTGGTGCAGCCACCGCACGGGCGCGCCCTCGCCCGCGTACCGGAAGGGCTCCAGCTCGTCGTCCCAGGGCTTGCCGAGCAGCTTGGCCACCTCGGCCTCCAGGTCGGTCTCGCCGCGCGCGGCGCGGGCGAGCGCGGCGCGCAGCCGGTCCTCCGGGATCAGGATGTCGCCGTGGATGCCGGTGACCGCGTGGAAGATGCCCAGGTCCGGGGTGGAGCTGTAGCGCTCGCCCTCCGCGGTGGCGCACGGCTCGGCGGTCACCTCGAAGCGCAGCAGGTGCCAGCCGCGCAGCGCGGACGCCAGCTTGGACGCCGTGCCGGCGTCTCCCTGCCAGGAGAACTCCGCCCGCCAGGTGCCGGGGGAGGCGGGCTGTTTGATCCAGTCGAGCGTGACGCGCACGCCGAGCACGCCCGCGATGGCCCATTCGACGTGCGGGCACAGCGCGCGCGGAGCGGAGTGCACGTACAGAACTCCACGTGTGGTCACCTGGGCCTCCTTGCGGTTCGAGGTGCGCCTTCCCCAGCGGCCTCGCGCCCCGCCCGGTCAGGCCCGGTGCGACACCTGACATTCTGCCCCAATGATCACCCCTGCACCAGTCTTGAGATTACCTGCGGTAAACAATACCGCGCGGAATTCCCTAGAAAGCGGACAGGAAGTGACGCGACGTGATGCCCTGGTGCCGGTACGCGCTCCGATGTCGGCGCGCGCCCGCGCCGACGGGAAAAAAGTTACCGCGCCGCGCCGCCCGGGGAATGACGTACCGTCGGTCCGGGACAGATATCACCCATCAGTCGGAGGGGGAACAGCCATGCGGGGCACTGCGGCACACCGCACGCGGCGCGCCACGGCCCGTGCGGCCGGCCGGACGGCGGCCCGCGCGGCGGGCGGCGGTACGGCAGGGCGCGCGGCCCTGGGCCGTACCG
>NZ_JAVSCF010000290.1:0-7798 GCF_031932565.1 Streptomyces sp. B1866 | reverse complement strand
CCGCCGCCCGCGCGGGGCGCCGGCCAGCCCCCGCGCCGCCCCCGGTCCCCGGCCGGGCGCCGCCCCCTGCCCCACGACCTGGCGCGCACCCCCGACTCGCTGGCCCGCCGCTGGTTCACGGACGCGGAGATGGACCGGTCGCTGGACCTCCTCGCGGCCGCGCAGCGGGAGGACGGCGGCTGGCCGATGGGCTGGCGGGCCTGGGCGCCGGGTCCGGCTCTGGAGTGGCGCCCGATCGTGACCATCGACGCCCTGCTGGCGCTGCGCGCGTACGGCCGGGACATCTGACCGCGGACGGCCGGCCGGCGCCGGACGTTTGCGCCGCCCGCGCGGGACGCCGTCACAGGGCCCGTACGGCGGCGGCGGCGACCACGGCGGCGGCGATCACCACCAGGAAGGGGGCGCGCAGCAGCAGGGCGAACGCGGCCGCGCCGAGCCCGGCCGCCCGCGCGTCCAGCAGCAGGTCCCGTCCGTCGCCGAAGGTCTGCTGGGCGGTGAGCGCGGCGAGCAGGGCCACCGGCACCAGGGCGGCCAGGCGCCGCACGGCCGGGCGCTCCAGCCGGCCCGCGGGCACGGACAGGCCGAGCAGCTTGACCAGGTAGCAGCCCGCGGCGGTCACGGCGACGGCGGTCCAGGTGGTCACCGGGCCCTCCTTCCGGCCCCGCCGCGGGCGGCGCGCCCGTGGACGGCGAGCACGGCGGGTGCGGCGAGCGCCGCCGCCAGGATCGGCACCCCGGCCGGCAGCAAGGGGACGCAGACCAGGACGAGCAGCACACCCAGGGCCGCCACGGCCCGCTCCAGGGCGCCGGACAGCATGGGCGCGAGCAGGGCGAGGAACACGGCCGGCCCGGCCGCGTCCAGGCCCCACGCCCGGGTGTCGCCGAGTTCGGACGCCCCGAGGGCGCCGATCAGCGTGGTGAGGTTCCACAGGACGTACAGGCTCAGGCCGGTGACCGCGAAGCCCAGGCGCGCGGCCCGCCGGCCGGACTGGGCCAGGGTGACGGCGGTGGTCTCGTCGATCACCCAGTGGGCGGCCAGCGGACGTACGGACCGGGGCAGCGCCAGCAGCCCGGACAGCCGCAGGCCGTAGAAGGCGTTGCGCACGCCCAGGAAGAGGGCACCCGCGGCGGCGGCGAGCGGGCCGCCGCCTCCGGCCAGCGCGCCCACGAGCGCGAACTGCGAGGCTCCGGTGAACACCAACAGGCTCAGGGCGCACGTCTGGAGCACACCGAGGCCGGCGTCCGCCGAGGCCACGCCGAAGGCGAAGCCCGAGAGCCCGACGGCGGTGCCCACCCCGAGCGCGTCGCGGACCACGGTCCCGGTCCCCGTCCCGGGCGCGCCCGCGCCGTCGGCTCGCTGTCCGGCCGGGGAACCGGGTCCGGACGGAGCGGCGGGCCGCTCCGGGTGCCGGGCGGGCTCGGCCCGCGCGTGCCCGGCCCGTATCCGCCCGGCGTGGCCGCTGCCGGTCCGGTCCTGGCCGGTCTTGTTCTGGCCGGTCTCTGTCTGGCCGGTCTTGTTCTGGCCGGTCTGGTGCTGGTCGGTCTGCTCTGTCACGGGCGCACCCTAGGGGCGGGCTCCCGCGCGGGTCTTGTACGTTGTTGCGCTCGTCGGCGCCGCGCCCGCCCCGCACGCCCGCTCGCCCACTGCCCGCCGGGCGCTCCCCGTCTGCCCTCAGCGCACGGCCGGTGTCGCGCGCTCCCCGCTCACGGCTGGAGCGCCCGCGTCGCCGCGCGCTCCTTCCGGTACGCGCCGGGCGGCACCCCGACGATGCGCGCGAAGTGCCGGCTGAGGTGGGACTGGTCGGTGAAACCCACGGCCGCGGCGGTGTCGGCGGGCGTCGACCCGGCGTCCAGCAGGTGGCGCGCCCGGCGCACGCGGGCGTCGGTGAGCCAGGTGTGCGGCGGCATGCCGTACGCGGCGCGGAAGGCGCGCAGCAGGGCGAACGGGCCGGTGCCCAGCTCGGCGGCGAGCGCGGCCAGGGTCGGCGGGTCGGCCATCCGCTCCTCCAAAATCGCCCGGGCCCGGGCCGCCCCCCGCGCGCCCGCCGCCGGGGGCGTACGGGCGGGCAGCGCGGCGCCGTGGTCGCGCAGCAGACGGGCCACGACGACGCGCAGCAGGCTGTCGGCGGCGAGCGCGTCGTCCTCCTCGGCGGCCCGCAGCACCTCGGTGACCAGGCGGGCCGCCTCCGGGTCGTGGACGCCCGGCGTCCGGAAGCCGGCCGCGCCGCGGAGGGCGGTGGTCTCCGCGGCGACGGCGGCCACCAGGGCGGCCGACGGGTACAGCACGCCGTACGTCCAGCCGCCGGGCGCCCCGGCGTGGCCGGTGTGCGGGGTGTCGGGGTTGACCAGGGCGAGCCCGCCCGGGCCGACCCGCACGATGTCGCCCCGGTGGTGGAACTCCTCGACGCCCGCGGTGACCGCCGCGATGACGAACGACTCGTGGGTGTGCCGGGCGAAGGACTTGTGGATGTAGCGGGCCCGCAGCAGGTCGACGCCGGGCAGCCGCGGGTACCGCCAGTGCCGCGCGCTCTCCCGTCCGGCCCGTCCGGCCCGCTCGATCACGGCTCCCATTCTGCGCGACCGGGCCCGGAAACGGCCGGCGGCGTCCGCGGCCGCCCGGCCCGGACGCCCCGTGCCGGGCGGCCGTGCGGCGGGCAGAAGAGGCCGGACGGCGAGCCGCCTCGGTCGGCTCCCGGGCCGGTTGTCAGTGGCGGGGTGCACGATGGGGGACATGGCGAGGACAGCGCTCGACGGCTTCTCCCCGGCGACCCGCGGGTGGTTCACCGGGGCCTTCACCGCGCCCACGGCGGCCCAGGAGGGAGCCTGGCGGGCGATCGGCGCGGGGTCGGACGTGCTGGTCGTCGCCCCGACCGGCTCGGGCAAGACGCTGGCCGCCTTCCTCGCGGCCCTGGACCGGCTGACCACCGGGGCGCCGCCCGCCGAGCCCGCCCGGCGCTGCCGCGTGCTGTACGTGTCGCCGTTGAAGGCCCTCGCGGTGGACGTCGAGCGCAACCTGCGCAGCCCGCTGACCGGCATCCGCCAGGAGTGCGTGCGGCGGGGGCTGCCCGAGCCGGACATCCGGGTGGCCATCCGCTCAGGCGACACGCCCGCCGCCGAGCGCCGGTCCATGGCCGTCCGCCCGCCCGACATCCTCATCACCACCCCCGAGTCGCTGTTCCTCATGCTCACCGCCTCGGCGCGGGAGGCGCTGCGCGGCGTGGAGACGGTCATCGTGGACGAGGTGCACGCCGTCGCGGGCACCAAGCGCGGCGCACACCTCGCGCTGTCCCTGGAGCGCCTCGACGAGCTGCTGGACCGGCCCGCCCGCAGGATCGGCCTGTCGGCGACCGTGCGGCCGGTGGAGGAGGTGGCGCGCTACCTGTCGCCGCGGCGCGCGGTGGAGATCGTCCAGCCGCCCTCCGGCAAGGAGTTCGACCTGTCGGTGGTCGTGCCCGTGGCGGACCTGGGCGAGCTGGGCGGCTCACCCGTCCAGGACGGGGAGGCGGGCGAGCGGCCGTCGATCTGGCCGCATGTCGAGGAGCGGATCGCCGACCTGGTGGCCGCCCACCGCTCGACGATCGTCTTCGCCAACTCCCGGCGGCTGGCCGAGCGGCTGTGCAACCGGCTCAACGAGATCGCCTACGAGCGGGCCACCGGCGAGGCCCTGCCCGAGCACCACTCCCCCGCCGAGATGATGGGCGAGGCCGGTGCGGCCAGGGGCGCGCCGGCGCTGCTCGCCCGCGCGCACCACGGCTCGGTGTCCAAGGAGCAGCGGGCGCTGGTGGAGGAGGACCTGAAGGCCGGCCGGCTGCCCGCCGTCGTGGCCACCTCCAGCCTGGAGCTGGGCATCGACATGGGCGCGGTGGACCTGGTGGTCCAGGTCGAGTCGCCGCCGTCGGTGGCCTCCGGCCTGCAGCGCGTGGGCCGCGCCGGGCACCAGGTGGGCGCGGTGTCCACCGGCGTGGTCTTCCCCAAGTACCGCGGCGACCTGGTGCAGGCCGCGGTGGTCACCGAGCGGATGCGGCAGGGCGCCATCGAGGCGCTGCGCGTCCCGGCCAATCCGCTGGACGTGCTCGCGCAGCAGCTCGTCGCCATGGCCGCCCTGGACACCTGGGACGTGGACGAGCTGCTGGCCGTGGTGCGCCGCGCCGCGCCCTTCGCCTCGCTGCCGCGGTCCGCGTTCACGGCGGTCCTGGACATGCTCGCGGGCCGCTATCCGTCCGACGCCTTCGCCGAGCTGCGCCCGCGTCTGGTGTGGGACCGCGTCGCCCACACCGTCACCGGCCGGCCCGGCGCCCAGCGGCTGGCGGTCACCTCGGGCGGCACCATCCCCGACCGGGGCCTGTTCGGGGTCTTCCTGGCGGGCGCCGACCCCAAGCGCGGCGGCGGCCGGGTCGGCGAGCTGGACGAGGAGATGGTCTACGAGTCCCGCGTGGGGGACGTGTTCACCCTGGGCACCACCTCCTGGCGGATCGAGGACATCACGCGCGACCGGGTCCTGGTGACCCCCGCGCCCGGGGTGCCCGGCCGGCTGCCGTTCTGGAAGGGCGACCAGCTCGGCCGGCCCCTGGAGCTGGGCCGCGCGGTGGGCGCGTTCCTGCGCGAGATCGGCGGCCTGGCGCCCGAGGCGGCGCGGGAGCGGCTGCTGCGCGCGGGCCTGGACGCCTGGGCCGCCGACAACGTGACCGCCTACCTGGACGAGCAGCGCCGGGCCTGCGGGCACGTGCCGGACGACCGGACGATCGTGGTCGAGCGGTTCCGGGACGAGCTGGGCGACTGGCGGGTGGTCGTCCACTCCCCGTTCGGCGCGCAGGTCCACGCCCCCTGGGCGCTGGCCCTGGGGGCCCGCCTCGCCGAGCGGTTCGGCATGGACGCCCAGGTCATGCACGCCGACGACGGCATCGTGCTGCGCCTGCCCGACGCCGAACCGGCGGACTGGGACCTGCTGGACGCGGACCCGGCCGACCGGGGCACGGAGTACGACGCCGACCGGTCCCCGGTGGGCGCGGCCGACGTGGTGTTCGGCAAGGGCGAGACCAGCCAGATCGTCACCGACCAGGTCGGCGGCTCGGCGCTGTTCGCCGCCCGCTTCCGGGAGTGCGCCGCGCGCGCCCTGCTGCTGCCCCGCCGCGACCCGGGCCGGCGCAGCCCGCTGTGGCAGCAGCGCCAGCGTGCCGCGCAGCTGCTGGAGGTGGCGAGCGAGTTCGGCTCGTTCCCGATCGTCCTGGAGACCGTCCGCGAGTGCCTTCAGGACGTGTTCGACGTGCCCGGGCTCACCGAGCTGATGGCCGACATCGAGGCGCGGCGGGTGCGGCTGGTGGAGGTGACCACCCAGGAGCCGTCCCCGTTCGCCCGTTCGCTGCTGTTCGGCTATGTGGCGCAGTTCCTCTACGAGGGGGACTCGCCGCTGGCCGAGCGCCGCGCCGCCGCCCTGTCGCTGGACTCGCGGCTGCTGTCGGAGCTGCTGGGCCAGGCCGAGCTGCGGGAGCTGCTCGACCCGGACGTGCTCACCGAGTTGGAGCGGGAGCTTCAGTGGCTCACGGACGACCGGCGGGTCAAGGACGCCGAGGGCGTCGCCGACCTGCTGCGGGTGCTCGGCCCGCTCACCGACGCCGAGTTGGCCGAGCGCGGCGCCGAGCCCGCGTGGGCGGAGGAGCTGGCGGCGGCCCGCCGCGCCCTGCGGGTGCGTGTCGCCGGGCAGGACCACTGGGCGGCCGTGGAGGACGCGGGCCGGCTGCGCGACGCGCTGGGGACGGCGCTGCCGGTGGGCGTGCCCGAGGCGTTCACCGAGCCGGTCAGGGATCCGCTGGGCGACCTGCTCGCGCGCTTCGCCCGCACGCACGGCCCGTTCACCTCCGCGCAGGCCGCCGCCCGCTTCGGTCTGGGCACGGCCGTCACCGACGGCGCGCTGCACCGCCTGGCCGCCACGGGCCGCGTCGTCCAGGGCGAGTTCCGGCCCTTCGCCGCGCCCCGGCCGCAGGGTGCGGCGGAGGGCGGGGAGGCGCGCGAGAGCGGAGCCCGGGAGTGGTGCGACGCGGCGGTGCTGCGGCGGCTGCGCCGCCGCTCCCTGGCCGCGCTGCGCCAGGAGCTGGAGCCGGTGCCGCCGGCCGCGCTCGCCGCCTTCCTCCCGCAGTGGCAGCACGTCGGGCCGCTGCCGTCGCGGGGCCCGGCGGACGGCCCGCCGCCGAGCGCCGCGGCGGGCCGGGCGGCGGCGGGCCGGACGGCGGGGAAGCGCCCGGCGGGATCGCACAGCCTGCGGGGCCTGGACGGCCTGGCGCGCGCCGTCGAGCAGCTCCAGGGCGCCCCGGTGCCCGCCTCCGCCCTGGAGAACCTGGTCCTGCCCTCCCGCGTGGGCGGCTACGTACCGACGATGCTCGACGAGCTCACCGCCGCCGGAGAGGTCGTCTGGGCGGGTGCCGGGGCGCTGCCGGGCAAGGACGGCTGGATCGCCCTGCACCTGGCCGACACCGCGCCCCTGCTGCTGCACCCCCCGCACCCGCTGGAGACCAGCCCCGTCCACCAGGCCGTGCTCGACGCCCTGGTCGGCGGCTACGGCCTGTTCTTCCGGCAGATCGCCGACCACGTGCGGGCCACCGGGCAGGAGGTGCCCGACCCCCGGCTCACCGAGGCCCTGTGGGACCTGGTCTGGACCGGCCGGGTCACCGGCGACACCCTCGCACCGCTGCGCTCCCTCCTCGGCTCCGGCCGCACGGCAGGCTCCACCGCCCACCGCGCCCGGCGCGCCGTGCCCCGCGGCCGGTACGGCGGCCTCATGGGCCGCACGGGCCGTCCCGCCGCCGCGCGCGCGGCGCCGCCGCCGACCGTCGCGGGCCGCTGGTCCCTGCTGCCCGAGCGGGAGCCGGAGCCCACCCACCGCGCCCACGCGCTGGCACGCACCCTGCTCGACCGGCACGGCGTGGTCACGCGCGGGGCGGTCGCGGCCGAGGGGGTCGAGGGCGGGTTCGCCGCCGCCTACCGGGTGCTGTCCGCGTTCGAGGAGAGCGGCCAGGCCCGCCGCGGGTACGTGGTGGAGGGCCTGGGCGCCGCCCAGTTCGCGATGGACGGGGCGGTGGACCGACTGCGCGCGGTCGCCGCCGCCCGGGACCGTGCCGCGGCCGGCCGGGGCACGGATCCGGCGACGGCCTTCGGGCGCCCGCCCGCGCCTGCCGCCGGGCACCCGCCGTACGGCGGCACCGGCCCGTACGGGGACGGCGGCCAGTACGGGGACGGCGGTCCGGCGACCGGCGCCCCCCCGCAGGCCGTGCTCCTGGCAGCGGCCGACCCCGCGAACGCGTACGGCGCGGCGCTGCCCTGGCCCGATCCGCCGACGGATGCCGGGCACAAGCCGGGCCGCAAGGCGGGCGCGCTGGTCGTCCTGGTCGACGGCGAGCTGGTGCTGTACGTGGAGCGCGGCGGCAAGTCGCTGCTGGCCTGGTCCGCGGACGAGAACCAGGCCGCTCCCGCGCCGCCTGGCGGACCGCTCCGCGCGGCGGTCGAGGCGCTGGCCGGGGCGGCCCGCGCGGGCTGCCTCGGCACGGTCACCGTCGAGCGCGTCAACGGCGCCCCCGCCCTGTCCTCCGCGCTCGCCCCGGCCCTGGAAGCGGCGGGCTTCCACGCCACTCCCCGGGGACTGCGGATCCGCGCGCGGTGACGGGACCCGGCCGCCTGCCCCAGCGCCCGCCGGTCAGCCGACCCGGCGGCCCGGCGCCCGCGTTCCGCGGGTGGCGCTCCGGCCCCGCCGTCGGCGTCGCGTCCGCGCCGCGGCGCCCGGCGGGCTGCCCCGGCGGCGGGTGGACGGT
>NZ_JAVSCF010000289.1:0-7821 GCF_031932565.1 Streptomyces sp. B1866 | reverse complement strand
CCCTGACCGCGCAGGGCCGCACCACCGGCGCGCGCCGCCCGCGCGGGGCGCTGTCCGCGCTGCACCTGGCGGCCACCGTCCGGGCCGCCGCCCCGTACCAGCGGGCGCGCGGCCGGTCGGGGCCCGGCCTGCTGCTGCGCCGCGACGACCTGCGGGAGGCGGTGCGGGAGGGCCGCGAGGGCAACCTGGTGCTGTTCGTGGTGGACGCCTCCGGGTCGATGGCCGCCCGGCGGCGCATGGGCGCGGTCAAGGGCGCGGTGCTGTCGCTGCTGCTGGACGCCTACCAGCGGCGGGACAAGGTCGGCCTGGTCACCTTCCGCGGCGCGGACGCCGAGGTGGCGCTGCCGCCCACGTCCTCGGTGGACGCCGCGGCCGCCCGGCTGGAGAGCCTGCCCACGGGAGGCCGCACCCCGCTGGCCGCCGGGCTGCTGAAGGCCCGTGAGGTGCTGCGGGTGGAGCGGCTGCGCGACCCGTCCCGGCGGCCGCTGGTGGTGGTCGTCACCGACGGCCGGGCCACCGAGGCCCCGCCGGGCGGCACCGGCCGTCCGCCCGGCGCGGCGGCGGCGTTCGCGCGGGCCTCGCGCGCCGCCCGGCTGCTGGCCGGGGACCGGGTCGCCTCGGTCGTGGTCGACTGCGAGGCGGGCCCGGTCCGGCTGGGCCTCGCGGGCGCGCTCGCCCGCGACCTGGGCGCCACCCCGGTGACGCTGGAGGAGCTGCGCGCCGACAGCGTGACCGCGCTGGTCCGCCGCGTACGGGCCGCCGGGGCCCCCGGGGGGCCGGGGGCGGGGCCTTGGGGGCATACGAAGACCGCACGGAGCACACGGAAGACACGGAGGGCCGCCTGATGCCCCAAGGACAACCGACCGCCGTCCCCGACGACGGCCTGACCACCCGCCAGCGCCGCAACCGCCCGCTGGTGTTCGTGCACACCGGCACCGGCAAGGGCAAGTCGACGGCCGCGTTCGGCCTGGCG
The DNA here is from genome assembly GCF_031932565.1 of Streptomyces sp. B1866. Lineage (NCBI taxonomy): Bacteria > Bacillati > Actinomycetota > Actinomycetes > Kitasatosporales > Streptomycetaceae > Streptomyces > Streptomyces sp. B1866. The sequence goes on along the minus strand of NZ_JAVSCF010000289.1, from coordinate 6,848 downwards.
CTGCGCGCGTGGAACCAGGGCTGGCCGGTCGGGGTGTTCCAGTTCGTGAAGTCGGCGAAGTGGAAGGTCGGCGAGGAGCGGGCGCTGCGCGTCCTGGGCGAGTCCGGCGAGGGCGGCACGGTCGCCTGGCACAAGATGGGCGAGGGCTGGTCCTGGGTGCAGCGGGACCTGGCGAGCAGCGAGGAGGCGGCGCGCGAGGGCTGGGAGCAGGTCAAGCGGGACCTGGCCGCGGAGACCTACCGGCTGTACGTGCTGGACGAGTTCGCCTATCCGCTGCGCTGGGGCTGGGTGGACACCGCCGAGGTGGTGTCCGTCCTGCGCGACCGGCCCGGCACCCAGCACGTGGTGATCACCGGCCGCGAGGCCCCGCCCGAGCTGGTCGGCTTCGCCGACCTGGTCACCGACATGACCAAGGTCAAGCACCCGATGGACGCCGGCCAGAAGGGCCAGCGGGGCATCGAGTGGTGAGCGTGCCGCGCCTGGTGGTGGCCGCGCCCGCGTCCGGCAGCGGCAAGACCACCGTGGCCACGGGCCTGATGGCCGCCTTCGCCGCGCGGGGCCTGGACGTCTCGCCGCACAAGGTCGGCCCGGACTACATCGATCCCGGCTACCACGCGCTGGCCGTCTCCGGGTCCGGCCGGACCCGGCCCGGGCGGAACCTGGACGCCTACCTGTGCGGCCCCGAGCGCGTCGCCCCGCTGTTCCTGCACGGCGCGGCCGGGTGCGACGTGGCCGTGGTCGAGGGCGTGATGGGCCTGTACGACGGCGCGGCCGGGCTGGGCGAGCTGGCGTCCACGGCGCACGTGGCCACGCTGCTGCGGGCGCCGGTGGTGCTGGTGGTCGACGCGTCCGCGCAGTCGCGGTCGGTGGCGGCGCTGGTGCACGGCTTCGCGTCCTGGGACCCGCGCGTGCGGCTGGCCGGAGTGATCCTCAACAAGGTCGGCTCCGACCGGCACGAGGAGCTGCTGCGGGAGGCCCTGGACGGCTCGGGCGTGCCGGTGCTCGGCGCGCTGCGCCGGGTGCGCGCGGTGCGCGCGCCCAGCCGCCACCTGGGCCTGGTGCCGGTGGCCGAGCGCCGCGCGGAGGCGGTGGCGGCCGTGGCGGCGCTGGCCGAGCAGGTGCGCGCGGGCTGCGACCTGGACGCCCTGCTGGCCCTGGCCCGCTCCGCCCCGCCGCTGGCGGACGCGCCGTGGGATCCGGCGGACGAGGTCGCCCGGGCCGCGCGGCCCGGCCCGGGCGGCGACGGCCGGGCGGCGGCCGGGAGCGAGGAGCGGCCGGTGGTGGCGGTGGCGGGCGGGCCCGCGTTCACCTTCTCCTACGCCGAGCACGCCGAGCTGCTGACCGCCGCCGGCGCGGACGTGGTCGCCTTCGACCCGGTGCGCGACGAGCGGCTGCCGCCCGGCACCCGGGGCCTGGTGATCGGCGGCGGCTTCCCCGAGGTGTTCGCGCCCGACCTGTCGGCGAACGAGCCGCTGCGCCGGGCCGTCGCGGCGCTCGCCGCCGACGGCGCGCCCCTGGCCGCCGAGTGCGCGGGCCTGCTGTACCTGGCGCGCTCGCTGGACGGCGCGCCGATGTGCGGCGTGCTGCCCGCCGACGCCCGTATGGCGGAGCGCCTGACGCTCGGGTACCGGGAGGCGGTCGCGGTCGGCGACAGCGCGCTGGCCGTCGCGGGGACCCGCGTGCGCGGGCACGAGTTCCACCGCACCGCCGTGGAGCCGGGCGCGGGCGAGGCGCCCGCCTGGGGCCTGCTGGGCCCGCACGCGCGGGCCGAGGGGTTCGTCCGGGGCGGGGTGCACGCCTCGTACCTGCACGTGCACTGGGCGGCGGCGCCCGGCATGGCGGCCCGGTTCACCGCCCGGTGCGCGGCGTGGTGACTCCGGCCGGGTCGGCCCGTACGGCGGAGGCGGCTCCCGCGGCGCGTACGGCCCGGGCGGCGCGCACCGGTCCCGGCGGGCCGCTGGTCGTGGGGGTCGGCGCGTGCCGGGGCGTGGCCGGCGACGAGGTGGTGGACCTGGTGTGCGCGGCGCTGGCCGAGGCGGGGCTCTCCCCGGCCGGTGTCGTCGCGCTCGCCACGGCCGCCGCGCGCGCCGCGGAGCCGGGCCTGGTACGGGCCGCGGCGCGCCTGGGCGTGCCGCTGCGCGGGTACGGCGCCGGGGCCCTGGCCGCCGTCCCCGTGCCACACCCGTCGGCCCTCGCGCTGGCCGCGCTCGGCACGCCCAGCGTGGCCGAGGCCGCCGCGCTGCTGGCGGCCGGGGAGGGCGGCGTGCTGCTGGTCGGCAAGCGGAAGTCGCGAGGCAGCCCGGCGCGGGCCACGTGCGCCGTGGCGTGTCCCGCCGCCCGGCCCCGGGACGCGCCGCCGAGCCCCTGAGGGCGCGCCCGGGGCCGCTCGCCGGCGCGCCTGCGGGGGACCGTACGGGGCCGGCTCGGGGCACCGTACGGACAGGGCACCGGCGGGCAGGAGCCCCTGCCGACGCCGGAGAACCACCGGCCGCCGCCGCGCGCGTGGGACGACGCGCCCGGCGGCGGCGAAGATCGTGACGCACGAAAGGCGCCATCATGGCGAACGTATCCAGACCCGACACGCCGGGAGCCGCGGCCCTGGAGCCGACCACGTCGGGCCACGCCGCCCCGGCACCCGTCCGTACCCCTGGCGGCGCCGACGCCCCCGAGGCGGCCGACGGCCCGGAAGGCCCGGCCGGCGGCCCGCACGCGCCCGCCGGGCCCGCGGCGCCCGCTGCGCCCGGCTCCCCCGCCGCCTACGACCTGCGCCACCACGGGGACGCCGAGGTGCGGGACGCCGGCGCCGGGCTGACCGACCTCGCGGTGAACGTACGCGCGGGCACGCCGCCGGACTGGCTGAAGGCCCGTATCGCCGCGTCCCTGGACGGGCTGGCCGCCTACCCGGACGGGCGGGCGGCGCGCCGGGCGGTGGCCGCGCGGCACGGGCTCCCGGCCGACCGGGTGCTGCTGACGGCGGGTGCGGCGGAGGCGTTCGTGCTGGTCGCGCGGGCGGTCGGGGCACGCCGGGCGGTGGTGGTGCACCCGCAGTTCACCGAGCCGGAGGCCGCGCTGCGGGACGCCGGGCACGCGGTGGAGCGGGTGCTGCTCGACGAGCGGGAGGGATTCCGGCTGGACCCGCGGGCCGTGCCGGAGGACGCCGACCTGGTGGTGGTCGGCAATCCGACCAACCCCACGTCCGTGCTGCACCCGGCCAGGGCGCTGGCGGGCCTGGCCCGTCCGGGCCGGACGCTGGTGGTGGACGAGGCGTTCATGGACGCGGTCCCCGGCGAGCGGGAGTCGCTGGCCGGGCACACCGGGCTGCCGGGGCTCGTCGTGCTGCGGAGCCTGACGAAGACGTGGGGGCTCGCGGGGCTGCGCGTCGGGTACGTCCTGGCGGAGCCGGACACGGTCGCGGCGCTGGAGCGGGCCCAGCCGCTGTGGCCGGTGTCGAGCCCGGCGCTCGCGGCGGCGGAGGCGTGCTGCGCGCCCGAGGCGCTGGCCGAGGCGGAGCTGGCCGCCCGGCGGACGGCGGCCGACCGGGACCGGCTGACCGCCCGGCTGGCCCGGATCCCGGGCCTGCGGGTGTGCGGCCCGGCGGCCGGGCCGTTCGTGCTGGTCAAGCTGAAAGGTGCCGCCGCCGTGCGCGGCCGCCTGCGTGAGCTGGGCTTTGCCGTGCGACGGGGCGACACCTTTCCGGGGCTTGGCCCGGACTGGCTGAGGATCGCCGTCCGCGACCGTCTGACGACGGACCGCTTCGCGGTGGCCTTGGAGAAGGCACTCGCGGACGGCTGAGTCACAGCGCATACGTTCGGGGGGCGTACGGATGTGACGTGGCCTCAGTCAGCTGGGCCGGGCCGGTGACGCGGGGCGTCAGTCCTGCGCGCCGGCCGCGGCCTTGCGACGACGGGCGAGCACCAGGGCGCCGCCACCGAGGGCGACCAGCGCCGCGGCGCCACCCGCGATGTACGGCGTGGAGGAGCTGCTACCGGTCTCGGCCAGGTCACCCTTGGGGTCGGAACCCGTCTGGGTGCCGGAGCCCGCGGTCGAGCCGGAGGAGTGGCCGGCCGTCGAACCGGCGGTGGAGCCGGAGGTGCTGCCCGCGGTCGAACCGGCGGTGGAGCCGGAGGTCGAACCGGAGCTGGCGCCCGTCGAGGAGCCGGCGGTCGAGCCCGAGGTCGAACCGGAGGTGCTGCCCGAGGTCGAACCGGACGTGCTGCCCGACGTCGAACCCGAGGTGCTGCCGGAGGTCGAGCCGGACGTGGAGCCCGAGGTGCTGCCACCGGTCGAGCCGTCCGTACCCGGGGTACGGCAGGAGGCGTCCACGAGCTGGACGCGACCCTCGACGTTGGCCACGTTCAGGTCCAGCGGGTTGACCGAGACCTGGAGGTCAAGCGCGGTGGCCGCGGCGGTGTTGGAGGTGGTGACCTCCTTCGACAGGTCCAGCTCGACCTTGCCGACACCCTTGACGTCGATCGTGGTCGAGCCCTTGGCGGTGAGCTTGACGCCCTTGCCGAGGACCTTGATGGTGCCCAGCAGGTTGGACTCGGCGACCGGCTTCTTGCCGACCTCGCAGGTCGCCTTGGAGGTGACCTGCTCGACCTCGACCAGCGGGACGTCGGTCAGGCCCGGCAGGTGCACCGAGGCCTTGACCAGGTTGGAGTACCCCTCGGCCAGCTTGCTGTCGGTCGTGGCACGCGCGGTGGCCACGTCGGCGCGGGCGATGTTGACCGGCTTGCCGGCGTTCACACCGTCGATGCCCACGGACAGCAGCGTCTTGTTGGCGGACTTCGGCGCCGAGACGGCGTTCAGCGACGCCTTCACCGGCACGTGGACCGACTTGTTGAGCAGGGAGACATCCAGCCCGGCTCGGAGCACCGCCGCCGACGCCTCACCGGAACCGGTCTTGGCGGTGCCGCTCGTGGCGTGCGCGGGTATGGCGGCAACCGTGCCGACCAGGAAGGCAGCGGCGGCGGCGGCCGTCAGGCGGCGTGCGGGCACGCCGAAGACAGGGTTGTGTGACACGTGTGTTTGAACCCCCACGGGAGAATGGAGCCGCAAGCGCCTCGCCTGAGGGGGACTGCGTGGGCGCCGACGGCTACGACCCCGCAATACTTGCGCAGGGAAGATGATCCGACAGATCTGAAACATATATTCACTCGAACGAGTGAATCCGGTGCCCCTTTCATCCGTACTGATCCCATCAACCACAGCCGTCACAGGGTCAGACCACCACATGCCCCCGCAGCACCACCCGTTGCGGGGCAGTCAGGACTCGCACGTCTGCCCGAGGGTCGGATTCGTATACGACCAGGTCCGCCGGAGCCCCCTCGGCGAGCCCCGGACGGCCGAGCCAGGCGCGCGCACCCCAGGAGGCCGCGGACAGCGCATCCACCGGCGGTATGCCCGCTTTGATCAGTTCTGCCACCTCCTGTGCGATCAGGCCGTGCTGGAGCGAACTGCCCGCGTCCGTACCGGTGTAGATGGCGATGCCGGCGTCGTACGCGGCGCGCACCGTCTCGTACCGGCGCGCGTGCAGCCGCCGCATGTGCTCGGCCCAGCGCGGGAACCTGCCCGCGCCGCCGTCCGCCAGGCGCGGGAAGGTGGCGATGTTGACCAGCGTCGGCACGATGGCGATCCCGCGCCCCGCGAAGAGCGGGATGGTCTCCTCCGTCAGCCCGGTGGCGTGCTCCACGCAGTCGATGCCCGCCTCGGCCAGCGGGGCCAGGGACTCCTCGGCGAAGCAGTGGGCGGTCACGCGCGCGCCCAGCCGGTGCGCCTCCGCGATGGCCGCCTCGACCGCCCCGCGCGGCCAGCACGCCGCCAGGTCGCCCCGCTCCCGGTCGATCCAGTCGCCGACGAGCTTGATCCAGCCGTCGCCGCGGCGCGCCTCCCGCGCGACGTACGCCACGAGGTCCTCGGGCTCGACCTCGTGCGCGAAGTTGCGGATGTAGCGCCGGGTGCGGGCGATGTGGCGGCCCGCGCGGATGATGCGGGGCAGGTCCTCGCGGTCGTCGATCCAGCGGGTGTCGGCCGGCGACCCGGCGTCGCGCAGCAGCAGCGCGCCGGCGTCCCGGTCGGCCAGGGCCTGTTTCTCGCTGGTCGCGTCGTCCACCGCGCCCTGCGCGGCGAGCCCCACGTGGCAGTGGGCGTCGACCAGGCCGGGCAGCGCCCAGCCCTCGACCACCCGGACGTCCCGGGCGGCGGCCGGCCGGTCGTAGGTGACCCGCCCGCCGACCACCCACAGCTCGTCCCGGACGTCGGCGTCGTCCCCGGAGCCCGGCCCCACCAGGACGCGTCCCTTGATGTGCAGTACGGCACTGTCGCTCATGATCCGCACTGTACGAGGCGGCGCGCCGGCGCCCCACGCCCGGCCCGCACCGGATCACGAATACCAGGCGAATACTCGGGAAATCCAGAATGTCCACCGTCTGCACTCCGACCGCTTTTCCGGAAAGTCCGCGAGGTGGTTTCCGGACGAGCGCCAGCCGGTTTCCCCACCCGCCAAACGCCAGAATTCCACCCATGCCGGAACGCCCGTCGACCCCGCCCCGCCGACCGCCCCGTCCCCGTGACGCATTCCACATCAGACCCCCTTTGACCAGGTATCCTCCCACCCAAACCGCCATCTTCCGCCAGTGATCACGCGCCCGGAGGCCCGTGCCGCAGGAGGGCGTACGCCGTGCGCGGCCCCTTTACCGGCTGCGTTTTCACAGGACACTCGGTAAATTCCGGTCCGATGAGCGCCGCCCGAGCAGATCAGGCACGCTCCCGGAGCGGAACCGCGAAAAGAGCACTCCTGTGACCATCACTTCGCCCGATCTGAGCGTCTTCGAGAGCCTGGAGTCGGA
>NZ_JAVSCF010000288.1:0-7823 GCF_031932565.1 Streptomyces sp. B1866 | reverse complement strand
AGGCCCCGGGCACGCCGGGCAGCAGCGGCGCGGCCACGAGCGGCCCGGGCGCGGCCCCGTCGGTGGCGTACGTGCCGGGGTGGGCGGGCCGGCCGCGGGAGGGCGCGCCGAGCGCCCCGGGCTCGCTGGCGGCGGGGGACGGCACGCCGCGTACGGTGCCGTCCGGGGCCAGGAAGGCGGGGTTGCCGCCGGGGGCCATGCCCAGCTCCCGGGCCCGCCGGGCCAGCGCGTCGGGCGCCGACAGCTCGTCGACCTCCTGCTGGAGGGCCTGCTGCTCGTCGGTGAGCTCGGTGGTCTGCCGCTCCAGCCGGCTCAGCTCGAACGAGCCCTGGTTCAGGGAGGAGTTCAGCAGCAGCAGGCCGATCAGCCCGGAGGCGAGCAGGACGACGATGAGCAGGACGAAGGGCGTCCGCTTCGCCGCGGGCGGGCGCACCAGCGGCCCCACCGGTGCGCTCACCGCGTCTCCTCGCTCGTCCTCCGCGGCCCGTCGGCCGCACGCGCGTCGCTCACCGTGCTCCCCCGCCCGCCGCCTGGCGGACCGGCCACGGGCCCAGCGCCTCGCGGACGCGCTCGGCGGCGCGCAGCCGGGCGGGCGCGGCGCGGCGGTTGGCGGCCACCTCCTCCTCGCCGGGCAGCTCCGCGCCCCGCGTGAGCAGCCGCAGCCGCGGCTGGTACCGCTCGGGCACGACGGGCAGGCCGGGCGGCGCGGTGCCCGCGGCGCCGACCGCGAAGACCTGCTTGACCAGCCGGTCCTCCAGCGAGTGGTAGGACAGCACGGCGATCCGGCCGCCGACCGCGAGCGCGTCGAGGGCGGCCGGCACGGCGCGCTCCAGGATCGCCAGCTCGCCGTTGACCTCGATGCGCAGCGCCTGGAAGGTGCGCTTGGCGGGGTTGCCGCCGGTGCGCATGGCCGCCTGCGGCAGCGCCTCGCGGATCAGCTCCACCAGCCGGGCGCTGCTGCGCAGCGGCTCCTTGGCGCGTTCGCGCACCACCACGTCCACGATCCTGCGGGCGAACCGCTCCTCGCCGTACGTGCGCAGGACGCGCACCAGGTCGCCGGGCGGGTAGGTGTTGAGGACGTCGGCGGCGCTGAGGCCGGCGGTGGGGTCCATGCGCATGTCCAGGGGGGCGTCACGCGCGTACGCGAAGCCCCGCTCGGGTTCGTCAAGCTGGAGGGACGACACGCCGAGGTCGAACAGGACGCCCCGCACGCGCGGGATGCCCAGCCGCCCCAGGACGGCGGGCAGCTCGTCGTACACGGCGCGCACGAGGGTCGCCCGGTCGCCGTACGGTGCGAGCCGTTCGCGGGCGAGCGCGAGGGCCTCCGGGTCGCGGTCCAGGCCGACCAGGCGGACCTCGGGGAAGGCGCGCAGCAGCGCCTCGCTGTGCCCGCCGAGCCCGAGGGTGCAGTCCGCCACGACCGCGCCGGGTTCGAGCAGCGCGGGGGCCAGGACGTCCAGGCAGCGCTGGAGCATGACTGGCACGTGGCGCGCGTTGCTGCTCATGAGCCCTTCTGGGGTCGGCGGGGATGGCACGCACCGCCGGGTCCCCGCCCGCTCTGAAGGGGAAGCGGCCTACTGGCGCCGGGGAAGTGACGTCAGGCGGCCGGAGCGGGAGGAGGCCGAGGGGTACGTACGCACCGCGCTCACACGACATGACCGGGAAGCGAGGGAGCGTCACGCCTCCCACTTCGCGCCACTTTAGTCCACTCGTCCGCCCGGTCAATCAACCGGGCAGCGCGTCACGCCGCGGCGCCCGGCCGGGCGTCCACACCGGACGAATTTCGATGTGGCGTGCGTCACATATTTCAACTTGACGACCTTGTTAGCCGGTTTTGCCCATTCTTTACACAGGCGCGGACGCCGCGAGTCCCATTACCGTCGAAGCATGTCGATTTCAGCGCCACAGCCCCAGGACAGCCCCTCCCCCGCGGGAGCCGCCGCCCATGTCGCGGGCGCCCACGCGGTGGACTACTCCGGGGTCACCGTCACCGACCGCCTCGTCGAGGCCAACCGCCACTACGCCGCCGAGTTCCACAACCCGGGCATGGACGCGCGCCCGGTCCTGCACGTCGCGGTCGTCGCGTGCATGGACGCGCGCCTGGACCTGCACGAGGCGCTCGGCCTGCGACTCGGCGACTGCCACACCATCCGCAACGCGGGCGGCGTGGTCACCGACGACGTGATCCGCTCCCTCACGATCAGCCAGCGGGCGCTCGGCACCCGCAGCGTCGTGCTCATCCACCACACCGGCTGCGGCCTGCTGAACCTCACCGAGGACTTCCGGCACGACATCGAGGCCGAGGTGGGCCAGCGCCCGTCGTGGGCGGTGGAGGCGTTCAAGGACCTCGACACCGACGTCCGCCAGTCGATGCAGCGGGTGAAGACCTCACCCTTCCTGCTGCACACCGACGACGTGCGCGGGTTCGTCTTCGACGTGACGACCGGGCTGCTGCGCGAGGTCACGCCGCGCGAGGTGTGAGCGCCCTGCCCCTGACAGTCCGCGACCGCCCCGGTCACCGCTCGAACCGGGGCGGTCGCGGCATATCGCCCGGGGTTATCCACAGCCGAGTGACGAGACGGCTCGGGGACGGCAAGAATGCGTATGTGGCACCAGCCCCGCATCTTCCGCGGCGGGTGGTGACCGCGTAACGCGGTGGGCCGGCCGCGCCGAGGTGGCGGCCCCGACGAGCGGGCCGAGGAGGGCCGGGTGACGACCTATGACGAGCGAGCGAGCCTGAGTGATCTGACCACCGCCGCCGAGCGGGTGCGCGAGGCGGTGGAAAGCGTGATCGAGGGCAAGCCCGAGGTCGTACGGCTCTCCCTGACGGTGCTGCTCGCCGAGGGACACCTCCTGATCGAGGACGTCCCCGGCGTGGGCAAGACCATGCTCGCCAAGGCGCTCGCCCGGTCCATCGACTGCTCGGTGCGGCGCATCCAGTTCACCCCCGACCTGCTGCCGTCGGACATCACGGGCGTCAGCGTCTACGACCAGCAGCGCCAGGACTTCGAGTTCAAACCGGGCGCGGTCTTCGCGCAGATCGTCATCGGCGACGAGATCAACCGCGCCTCGCCCAAGGCCCAGTCCGCGCTGCTGGAGTCGATGGAGGAGCGGCAGGTCACCATAGACGGGCGGACGTACGAGCTGCCGGGCCCGTTCATGGTGGTGGCCACCCAGAACCCGGCCGAGATGGAGGGCACCTACCCGCTGCCCGAGGCCCAGCGCGACCGCTTCATGGCCCGCACCTCGATCGGCTACCCGTCCGCGCAGGCCGAGCTGCGCATGCTGGACGTGCACGGCGGCGTCTCCCCGCTGGACGAGCTGCGGCCGGTCGCCCACGCCCACGAGATCATCAAGCTCATCGAGACCGTGCGCACCGTCCACGTCGCCGAGGCCGTCCGGCGGTACGCGGTCGACCTGGTCTCCGCCACCCGCGGCCACCCCGAGCTGCGGCTCGGCGCCTCGCCGCGCGCCACGCTGCACCTGCTGCGGGCGGCGAAGGCGGCGGCGGCGCTGGCCGGGCGGGAGTTCGTGCTGCCGGACGACGTGCAGCAGCTCGCCGTGCCCGTGCTGGCGCACCGGCTGCTGCCCACCACCCAGGCCCACCTGAGCCGGCGCACGTCCGAGCAGATCGTCGCCGAGACCGTGCAGCGCACGCCGGTGCCCACGCCCGTCCCGCAGAGCACCGCCGGCCCGCTGCCGCCGGCCCCGCCGCTGCCGCCGAACGGGCACGGCGCCCCGCCGAACGGGCACGGCCACCAGCAGCCCGGGGCCCGGCGGCTGTGAGGGCGGACGGGGGGCCGGGCACAGCGCCGGACCGGCCGGGCCGCGGGACACCGGGCGGACTGGGCCGGCGCCTGCGCGGGCTGCGTTGGGCGCTCACCGGGCTGACCACCCGCGGCCGGTCCTTCCTGGCCGCCGGCCTCGCCGCCGCGCTGTGCGCGTACGTGCTGGGCCAGTCCGGCCTGCTGCGGGTCGGGCTGCTGCTGGCCGTCCTGCCGCTGGTGTGCGTGGCCGTGGTCCACGGCACCCGGCACCGGGTCGCGGGCAGCAGGTGGCTGGCGCCCCCGCGGGTGCCCGCGGGCGCCGAGGCGCGGGTGCACCTGCGCGTCCAGAACGTCTCACGGCTGCCCACCGGCCTGCTGATGCTCCAGGACCGGGTGCCCTACGTGCTCGGCCCGCGCCCCCGCTTCGTGCTGGACCGGGTCGAGCCGGGCGGGCGGCGGGACGTGTCCTACCGGGTCCGCTCCGACCTGCGCGGACGGTACCCGCTCGGCCCGCTCCAGCTACGGCTGCACGACCCGTTCGGCATGTGCGAGCTGACCCGCTCCTTCGGTACGCACGACACCCTCACGGTGGTCCCGCGGGTCGAGCCCCTGCCCGCGGTGCGGCTCGCCGGGCAGGACGCGGGCTACGGCGACGGGCGGCGCCGCTCCCTGACCTCGTCGGGCGACGACGGCGTGATACCGCGCGAGTACCGGCACGGCGACGACCTGCGCCGGGTGCACTGGCGGGCCACCGCGCGGCGCGGCGAGCTGATGGTGCGCCAGGAGGAGCAGGCGCGGCAGGCCCGCTGCACCGTGCTGCTCGACACCCGGCGCGCGGCCTACCAGGGCTCGGGCCCCGACTCGGCCTTCGAGTGGGCGGTGACCGGGGCCGCGTCGGCCGCGGTGCACCTGCTGGAGCGCGGGTACACCGTCCGCCTGCTGGCCGACACCGGAGACCTCGCGCCCGGCCCGGAGGCCGGGGAGGCCCTGGCCGGGCCCGGCCAGGGTGCGGCCGACGCGGCCGGCCTCCTGCTGGACGCCCTCGCCGAGGTGGACCACTCCGACGGCACCGGCCTGTCCGCCGCCCACGACGCGCTGCGCCAGGGCACCGGGCTGCTGGTGGCGTTCCTCGGCGAGCTGGACCAGGCGCAGACGGCGGTCGTGGCCCGGATGCGGCAGCACGGCGGGGCGGCGGTCGCCTTCGTCACCGACGCGGCGGCCTGGGCCGGGGACGGCCGGGCCGACGGGCCGGCGGCACCGGCGCGGGAGGCCGCGCGGCTGGCGCCGCTGCGCGAGGCCGGGTGGACGGCCCTGTCCGTACCGCCCGGCGTGCCGCTGGCGCAGCTGTGGCGGCGGCTCGACCCCGCCGCGGGCGGGTTCCCGGGCCCGGGCGGACTCCTCGGGCCGGGCGGTTCCCCCGGCGTGTCCGGGCTCGCCGGGNCCCGCCGCGGGCGGGTTCCCGGGCCCGGGCGGACTCCTCGGGCCGGGCGGTTCCCCCGGCGTGTCCGGGCTCGCCGGGCCCGGCGGCGCGGCGGGCGGCCGGCCCGGCGCACCGCCGACGCCGTGGAGCCCGGCGCACGGGCCGTGGGCGGCGCCCGCGGACCCGTGGACACCCCAGCCCGGGCCCCGCGCCCGGCACCAGGGCCACGACGGACACGGACGGGACACCGCATGAGGGGACGGGTGGGCCTCGCGGTCTGCGCCGCGGTCGCGACACTGGCCTCGGCCTGCGCGCTGCTGCCGCTGGTCGACCAGCACGGCTGGCTGCCGCAGGCCGCGCTGCTGCTGGGCGTGCAGAGCGCGGTGGGCGTGCTCGCCCGCCGCCTGGTCCCGGCCCGCCCGCTGGCGGTGGCCGCGCAGGCGCTGACCGGGCTGCTGCTGCTCACGGCCGTCTTCGCGCACGGCCAGGCGGCCGGCGGCGTCCTGCCGGGGCCGCCGGTCTTCGACCGCTTCGCGCAACTGCTGCGCGCGGGCGGCGACGACGTCGGGGAGTACACCATTCCCGCGCCCGCCACCGACGGCATACGGCTGATGCTGGTCGGCGGCGTGCTGCTGGTCGGGCTGATGGTCGACACGCTGGCGGTCACCTACCGCGCCGCGGCCCCGGCCGGGCTGCCGCTGCTCGCGCTGTACTCGGTCGCCGCCGCCCTGTCCGGCGGCGGCAGCGCCGAGTGGCTGGGATTCCTCGTGGCGGCGGCCGGCTACCTGCTCCTCCTGCTGGCCGAGAGCCGCGGCCGGCTGACCCAGTGGGGACGGGTGTTCACCGCGGGCGGCCCGCACGCCCCGCCCCCGGCCGGGCCCGGCGCGGCGGGCGGCGGGCGGCTGCGCGCCGGGCACCGGATCGGCGCGCTGGCCCTCGGCATCGCCCTCGCGGTGCCCGCGGTGCTGCCCTCGCTGGGCTCCGGCCTGCTCGGCGAGCGGGACGGCGGCGCGGGCGGCGGCGGTGGCATCTCGGCGGTGGACTCCATGGTGGCGCTGCAGAACAGCCTCAACCAGCCGGAGAACCGCGAGGTGCTGCGGTACCGCTCCTCCACGCAGAGCACCCAGGACCTCTACCTGCGCTTCATCGCCCTGGACGAGTTCGACGGCGCCGAGTGGCGCGCGGCCCCGCGGCCCGTCACCGACCTGCCCGGCGTCCTGCCCGACCCGCCCGGTCTCGCGCCCGACGTCGACGCCTCCCCCGTCCGCAGCTACGTGCAGGTCGCCCGCTGGTACGGGCAGAGCGAGGTGCCGCTGCCCTACCCGGCCTCCGAGGTGAACATCGGCGGACGGTGGGCCTTCGAGCCCGAGGCCCGCATGCTGGTCGGCCAGGACGGCCAGACCACGCAGGGCGTGCGGTACGCCGTCTCCAGCCTCCAGGTGCGGCCGACCGCCGCGCAGCTGGCCGCGGCCCCCGCGCCGCCCGCGGGACTGCTGCGCCGGTACACCCGGGTGCCCGACTCGCTGCCGGACGTGGTGGCCCGTACGGCGCGGCAGGTGACCGCCCGCCAGACCACCCTGTACGAGAAGGCCGTGCGCCTTCAGGACTGGTTCGCCGTCGACGGCGGGTTCCGCTACGACACGAGGGTGAAGTCCGGCAGCGGCACGAAGGCGATCGCGCGGTTCCTGAAGCAGAAGGAGGGCTTCTGCGTCCACTTCGCGTTCTCCATGGCCGCGATGGCCCGGACCCTGGGCATCCCGGCCCGGGTCGCCGTCGGCTTCCAGCCGGGCACGGCGCAGACGGACGGGTCGGTGTCCGTCGGCATCAGGGACGCGCACGCCTGGCCCGAGCTGTACTTCCAGGGCGTGGGCTGGACCCGCTTCGAGCCCACCCCCAGCCGGGGCGTCCAGCCCGACTACACCCTGGTGCAGCCGCCCGCCGGCGAGGCGTCCGACGCGCCCACCCCGCAGTCCAGCGCGTCCCCCCGGGCGTCGGCCTCGCCGTCGCCGTCGGCGAGCTGCCCGGCGGACGGGCAGCAGGCCGACGGCTGCGCGACCGCCCCGCCCCCGGTGGCGGACGGCGGATCCTCCGGCGGCGGCTGGCCGCTGCCCTCGTCCGTCGGCTGGGGCGCGCTCGCGCTGGTGCTGGCCGTGGTGCCCATGCTGCCCATGCTGTGGCGGATCCGCGCCCGGTCCCGCAGGCTGCGCGGGCCCGGCGCGCACGCCGGCGCGCCCCCGGACGCCGCCGGGCGGACCCTGGCCGCCTGGCGGGAGATGGTCGACACCGCCTGGGACCACGGCGTCGTCCCGGACGACTCCCTCACCCCGCGCGGCGCCGTCGCCCGCATCGTGCGGACCGCCGGGCTCGACGAGCCGGCCGCGCGGGCGGCGCACCGGGTGGCGACCGCGGTCGAACAGGTGCTCTACGCCCCTCGGCCGCACCCGACGACCGGTCTCACGGACGACGTGCTGCGCGTGGCGGCGGGCCTCAGGGCCGCCACCGGCCGGTGGACCCGGCTGCGCGCCCTGGTCGCGCCGCGGTCGGCCGTCCGCGCGGCGTGGGCGGCCGAGGAGCGGTGGTCCGCGCTGGCCCGGCGGTGGAGCGACGGCCGCTGGGCCGCCGCCCTGCGCCGCCCG
>NZ_JAVSCF010000287.1:0-7841 GCF_031932565.1 Streptomyces sp. B1866 | reverse complement strand
CGCCGCGCCGCGGCGGCCGCCCGCCCGGCGGCCCGCCGCCGCTGCGGCTGGGCAGCCCGCGCCCCCGGCTGCGGCTGATCAGCCTCGGCCTCAGCCTGGTGATGATCGCCTTCCTCGTACGGCTGCTCCAGGTGCAGGCCGTGGACGCCGGCGCGTACGCCGCCAAGGCCAACCTCAACCGGTACGTCCCCGTCACCCTGCCCGCCGAGCGCGGCGCCATCGTCGACCGCGACGGCGTGGACCTGGCCAGCACCGTCGACGCGTACGACATCACCGCGGCCCCCGACCTGCTCACCTCGCGCACCACCGGCGTCCCGGACGCGCCCCGGCAGGCCGCCGCCCTGCTCGCGCCGATCCTCGGCGTGCGCCAGGCGGACCTGGAGCGGCGGCTGACCGCCCACCCCGAGTCCAAGTACGTGGTGCTGGCCCGGCAGCGCAGCCCGCAGGTGTGGAGCCAGATCAAGGACCTCAAGAGCGCCCTGTCCCACGAGGCGAGCGCGGGCAAGGGCGTCAACGTCCTGGCCGGCGTCAACAGGGAGACGCACAGCAAGCGCGTCTACCCCGGCGGGGACCTCGCCGCCGGGATACTGGGCTTCGTCGACGCGGCCGGCCGGGGCGCGGCCGGGGTCGAGCAGATGTGGGACCGGCGGCTCGCCGGCAAGGACGGCCGCCGCGTGTACGCGCAGTCCGGCGGCCGGCAGGTGCCCACCGGGGACGTCCGCGAGCAGCCCGCGGTGCCTGGCGCCGACCTCCAGCTCACCATCGACCGCGACATCCAGTGGGCCGCGCAGAGCGCCATCGCCGAGCAGGTGCGCAAGTCCAAGGCGGACCGCGGGTACGTCGTCGTGCAGGACACCCGCACCGGCGAGGTCCTGGCCCTGGCCAACGCCCCCGGCTTCGACCCGAACGACATCTCCCGGGCCGACCCGGAGGCGCTGGGCAACGCCGCGCTCTCCGACGCGTACGAGCCGGGCAGCGTCAGCAAGGTCATGTCGATGGCCGCCGTCCTGGAGGAGGGCGTCGCGACCTGGGACACGCACGTGGAGGTGCCCAACCGGCTGCCGCGCGCGGACCGCGCCTTCGCCGACGACATCGACCACGCGACGTGGTTCCTCACGCTCAACGGCGTGCTCGCCAAGTCCAGCAACATCGGCACCATTCTGGCCACCGAGCAGCTGGGCAAGACCCGCGCCCAGGCCAACCGGGTCCTCTACTCCTACCTGCGCAAGTTCGGGCTCGGCAGCCCGACCGGGCTGGGCTTCCCCGGCGAGACGCCGGGCATCCTCGCCCGGCCCGAGCACTGGAGCGCCTCGCAGCAGTACACCATCCCGTTCGGCCAGGGCCTGTCGCTGAACGCCGTGCAGGCGGCCTCCGTCTACTCCACCATCGCCGCGGGCGGCGAGCGCGTCGCGCCCTCCCTGGTACGCGGCTCCCGGGGCCCGGACGGCCGGTTCACGCCCGCGCCCGCGCCCGAGCGGACCCGCGTGGTCAGCGAGCGGACCGCGAAGACCCTGGCCGCCATGCTGGAGTCGGTGGTGGACGACGAGCAGGGCACCGGCACCCGGGCGAAGATCCCCGGCTACCGCGTCGCCGGCAAGACCGGTACCTCCAACCGGGTGGATCCCAAGACCGGCCGCTACCACGGCTACACCGCGTCGTTCGCCGGGTTCGCGCCCGCCGACCAGCCGCGGGTCACCGTCTACTGCGCGGTCCAGAACCCGACCAGGGGCAGCTACTTCGGCGGCCAGGTCTGCGGCCCGGTCTACCAGCGGGTCATGGAGTTCGCCCTGAAGACGCTCCAGGTGCCGCCGTCCGGGCAGCGGCCCGCGCGGCTGCCCGTGACCTACGACCCCAGCCGGTGACCCGGGCCGGCCGTGACGATGATCACGCCGGTTCGCGGGAACCGCGGACCGGCGCCGCCCCGCCCGCGCCCTGGTTTCGCCGTGGTGCCGGTGGGCCCGGTACGCTCACCGCCGTGCCCCACCCTGATCAGCCCCAAACCTCCCCGCCTCCCCCTGTCTCCCGGAAGGACGTACCCGCCGCTCCCTCGGACGCGCCGCGGCCGCCCGCCGCCTCCCCGGCTCCTGACGCTCCGTCGCCCGCCGCCCCGCGCCCCGCGCCCCGCCCCGACCGGGTCGCCCCCGTGCCGCTGGCACAGCTCGCCGCCCGGCTGGGCGCCGAGCCGCCCGCCGCCGGCGACGTGGCCGCCACCGGCATCACCCACGACTCGCGCGCGGTGCGCCCCGGCGACGTCTACGCCGCCCTGCCCGGCGCCCGGTTCCACGGAGCGGACTTCGCCGCCCAGGCCGCCGACCGCGGCGCCGTCGCCGTACTCACCGACGAGGCCGGAGCCGAACGGGCCGCCGCGACCGGGCTGCCGGCCCTGGTCACCGCCGACCCGCGGGCCCGGATGGGGGAACTGGCCGCCGCGGTCTACGGCGAGCCCGGGCGGGACCTGCGGCTGATCGGCATCACCGGCACGTCGGGCAAGACCACCACCGCGTACCTCGTGGACGGCGGGTTCCGGCAGGCGACCGAGGCGGCCACCGGACTGGTCGGCACCGTCGAGACCCGGATCGGCGACGAGCGCCTGACGGCCGAGCGCACCACCCCCGAGGCCACCGACCTGCAGGCCCTCCTCGCGGTCATGCGCGAGCGCGGCGTGGGCTCGGTCGCCATGGAGGTCTCCAGCCACGCGCTGGTCCTGGGCCGGGTCGACGGCTGCGTCTTCGACGTGGCCGTGTTCACCAACCTCAGCCCGGAGCACATGGAGTTCCACTCCGGCATGGAGGACTACTTCCAGGCCAAGGCCCGGCTGTTCACCCGCGCGCGCAGCCGCGCCGGCGTGGTCAACGCCGACGACGCCTACGGCAGGCGGCTGGCCGCGCAGGCCGAGGTCCCGGTCACCACCTACTCCGCCGAGGGCCGCGCGGACGCCGACTGGCGGGCCGTGGACGTGCGCACCGGTCCGCTCGGCTCGACGTTCACCGCGCTCGGCCCGCACGGCGCGTCGGTGGCGGCCACCAGTCCGCTGCCGGGCCCGTTCAACGTCGCCAACACCCTCGCCGCGCTCGTCGCCCTCGTCACGGCCGGGGTGGCCCCCGAGGCCGCCGCCGCGGGCGTGGCCGCCGTCCCGGGAGTGCCCGGCCGCCTGGAGCGCGTCGAGGCCGGGCAGCCCTACCTGGCGGTCGTGGACTACGCGCACAAGACCGACGCCGTCGAATCGGTCCTGCGCGCCCTGCGCCAGGTCACCAAGGGCCGGCTGCACGCCGTCCTGGGCTGCGGCGGCGACCGCGACCCGCACAAGCGCGGGCCGATGGGCGCCGCGGTGGCCCGCTACGCCGACACCGCCGTGCTCACCTCCGACAACCCGCGCTCCGAGGACCCGCTGGCGATCCTCGCCGCCATGCTCGCGGGCGCCGCCGAGGTGCCCGCGGGCGAGCGCGGCGAGGTGCTGGTCGACGCCGACCGGGCGCACGCCATCGCCGCCGCGGTGGCCCGGGCCCGGGCCGGCGACACCGTCCTCGTCGCGGGCAAGGGCCACGAGCAGGGCCAGGACATCGCCGGGGTGGTACGCCCCTTCGACGACCGCCGCGTCCTGCGCGCGGCCATCGAGCACGCCACGCGCCAACACAACCAGGGATGACGAACCGCCATGCGCGCAACCGCCCCCTTCCGGCAGCCCCCCCGCACCGCCGGAGGTGATCAGTGATCGCACTGTCCCTCGCCGAGATCACCGGACTCGTCGGCGGACAGCCGTACGACATACCGGACCCGGGCCTGACCGTCACCGGCCCCGTGGTCATCGACTCCCGTGAGGTCCGGCCCGGCGGCCTGTTCGCGGCCCTGCCGGGCGAGCGGGTGGACGGCCACGACTTCGCCGCGGCGGCGGTCGCCGCGGGCGCCGCGGCGGTGCTCGCCACCCGCCCCGTGGGCACCCCGGACCGGCCGGTCCCGGCGGTCGTCGTCGACGACGTGACCGCCGCCCTGGGGGCGCTGGCGCGCGCCGTGACGGCCCGCCTGGGCACCACCGTGGTGGCGCTGACCGGCTCCGCGGGCAAGACCGGCACCAAGGACCTGACGGCCCAGCTGCTGAGCCGGCTCGGCCCGACCGTGTGGCCGCCCGGCTCGCTCAACAACGAGATCGGGCTGCCGCTGACCGCGCTGCGCGCCGACGAGGGCACCCGGCACCTGGTGCTGGAGATGGGCGCCCGCGGCCTCGGCCACATCCGCTACCTGGCCGGCCTGACCCCGCCGCGCATCGGCGTGGTGCTCAACGTGGGCACCGCGCACATCGGCGAGTTCGGCGGCCGGGAGGCGATCGCGGCGGCCAAGGGCGAGCTGGTGGAGGCGCTGCCGGAGGCGGCCGACGGCGGGGTGGCCGTGCTCAACGCGGACGACCCCCTCGTACGGGCCATGGCAGACCGTACGAAGGCCCGTACCGTCCTGTTCGGCGAGGCGGCGGACGCGGACGTGCGCGCCGCGGACGTGGCGCTGACCGGGCAGGGCCGTCCGCGCTTCACGCTGCACACCCCCACCGGGTGCGGCGACGTCACCCTGCGCCTGTACGGTGAGCACCACGTGTCGAACGCGCTCGCCGCGGCCGCCGTCGCCCACGAGCTGGGCATGCCCGCCCAGGAGATCGCCACCGCGCTCTCCGAGGCGGACCAGCTCTCCCGCTGGCGCATGGAGGTCACCGAGCGCTCGGACGGCGTGACGGTCGTCAACGACGCCTACAACGCGAACCCCGAC
Organism: Streptomyces sp. B1866; assembly: GCF_031932565.1. Taxonomy (NCBI): domain Bacteria; kingdom Bacillati; phylum Actinomycetota; class Actinomycetes; order Kitasatosporales; family Streptomycetaceae; genus Streptomyces; species Streptomyces sp. B1866. The sequence goes on along the minus strand of NZ_JAVSCF010000287.1, from coordinate 3,089 downwards.
TCCGTACGAGCCGCGCTGCGCGCGCTCGCCGCCATGGGTGAGGCCGCAAGCGCACGGGGGGGACGCACGTGGGCGGTGCTCGGCCCGATGGCCGAGCTGGGCGAGGAGTCGCCGGCCGAGCACGACGCGGTCGGACGGCTGGCCGTCCGGCTCAACGTCAGCAGGCTCGTGGCGGTCGGCGGCCAGGAGGCCGCCTGGCTCGACACGGGCGCGAGGAACGAGGGTTCGTGGGGTGAGGAGTCGGTGCACGTGTCCGACGTGCGGGCGGCGGTCGGCCTGCTGCGCAGCGAGCTGCGTCCGGGGGACGTCGTGTTGGTGAAGGCGTCGCGGGCGGCGGGCCTTGAGCGGGTCGCGCAGGCGCTGCTGGCGGGCGAGGGCGAGGTCGCCGGCCGATGAGGCAGATCCTCTTCGCGGGAGCCATCGGGCTCTTCCTGACCCTGATCGGCACGCCGCTGCTGATCAAGCTGCTGGCCCGCAAGGGCTACGGCCAGTACATCCGCGACGACGGTCCCCGCGGGCACCACGGCAAGCGCGGCACGCCCACCATGGGCGGCATCGCCTTCATCCTGGCCACGCTCATCGCGTACGGCCTGACGAAGGTGATCAACGGCAGCAAGCCGACCTTCTCCGGCGTGCTGGTGCTGTTCCTGTTCACCGGCATGGGCCTGGTCGGCTTCCTGGACGACTACATCAAGATCGTCAAGCAGCGGAGCCTGGGCCTGCGGGCCAAGGCGAAGATGGCCGGCCAGCTGATCGTGGGCATCGCCTTCGCCGTGCTGTCGCTGAACTTCGCCGACGCCCGCCAGCAGACGCCCGCCTCCGACCGGCTGTCCTTCACCCAGGACTTCGGCTGGCGGATGGGGCCGGTGATCTTCACCATCTGGGCGCTGTTCATGATCCTGGCCATGTCCAACGGCGTGAACCTCACCGACGGCCTCGACGGCCTGGCCACCGGCGCCTCGGTGATGGTCTTCGGCGCGTACACCTTCATCGGCGTGTGGCAGTACCAGGAGTTCTGCGCCAACGCGGGCACGCTCACCAACCCCTCGGCCTGTTACGAGCTACGAGATCCACTCGACCTCGCGGTGGTGGCCGCCGCGCTGATGGGCGCCTGCTTCGGCTTCCTGTGGTGGAACACCTCGCCCGCCAAGATCTTCATGGGCGACACCGGCTCGCTGGCCCTCGGCGGCGCGCTCGCGGGCCTGGCGATCTGCTCCCGCACCGAGCTGCTGCTGGCCCTGCTCGGCGGCCTGTTCGTGCTGATCACGATGTCCGTCATCATCCAGGTCGGGTCCTTCCGGCTCACCGGCCGCCGGGTGTTCCGGATGGCGCCGCTTCAGCACCACTTCGAGCTGAAGGGCTGGAGCGAGGTCCTGGTCGTGGTCCGGTTCTGGATCATCCAGGGCATGTGCGTGATCGTCGGACTCGGCGTCTTCTACGCGGGCTGGCGGGCCAAGTGACGCCCCTCGGCCAGACCGCCGACGGCCGCCCGGACCTCGCCGGGCGGCGCGTGACCGTGGCCGGGCTCGGCGTCTCCGGCGTCCCGGCCGCGCGCGTGCTGCACGGCCTGGGCGCCGAGGTCACGGTCGTGGACGGCGGCGACGGCGAGCGGCAGCGCGCCCAGGCCGCCGAACTGGCCGCACTCGGGGTCGGGGTGCGGCTCGGCGACGGGGACACCTGGCCGGAGGGCACCGGACTCGTCGTCACCACGCCCGGCTGGAAGCCCTCCGCGCCGCTGTTCGCCGCGGCCGCCGCGGCCGGCGTGCCGGTGTGGGGGGACGTGGAGCTGGCCTGGCGGCTGCGCGGGCCGGACGCGGCGCCGTGGCTCGCGGTCACCGGCACCAACGGCAAGACCACCACCGTGCGCATGCTGGCCGGGATGCTCGCCGCCGCGGGTCTGCGCACCGCGGCCGTCGGCAACATCGGGGTGTCCCTCCTGGACGCCGTCCTGGGCGGCGAGCCGTACGACGTGCTCGCGGTCGAGCTGTCCAGCTACCAGCTCCACTGGTCGCCGTCGGTGCGCCCACACTCGGCCGCCGTGCTCAACCTGGCCCCCGACCACCTCGACTGGCACGGCTCCATGGCGGCGTACGCGGCCGCCAAGGGCCGCGTCTACGAGGGCAACCGGGTCGCCTGCGTCTACAACGCCGCCGACCCGGCCACCGAGGAGCTGGTGCGCGCGGCCGACGTCGAGGAGGGCTGCCGCGCCATCGGCTTCACCCTCGGCGTGCCCGCCCCCTCCCAACTCGGCGTCGTCGACGACGTGCTGGTCGACCGCGCCTTCGTCGCCGACCGCCGGCGCAGCGCCCAGGAGCTGGCCGGGCTCGCCGACGTGCGCCCGGCCGCCCCGCACAACGTGGCCAACGCCCTGGCCGCGGCCGCCCTGGCGCGCGCCTTCGGCGTGCCGCCCGAGGCCGTACGGGAGGGCCTGCGCGCCTTCCGGCCCGAGCCGCACCGCATGGCGCGCGTCGCGGAAGTCGACGGCGTGCTGTACGTGGACGACTCCAAGGCCACGAACACGCACGCGGCCGGCGCGTCGTTGAGCGCGTACGACCGCGTGGTGTGGATCGCGGGCGGCCTGGCCAAGGGCGCCACCTTCGACGACCTGGTCACCGCCGCGGCCGGGCGGCTGCGCGGCGCCGTGCTGCTCGGCGCCGACCGGGCCCTGATCCGGGAAGCCCTCGCGCGACACGCGGCGGATGTCCCGGTCGCGGACCTCGACCGGACCGACACTGGGGCGATGGCGGCCGCCGTCCGGGAGGCGGCGCGGCTCGCCGCGCCGGGCGACACCGTCCTGCTGGCTCCGGCCTGCGCCTCGATGGACATGTTCGTCAACTACGGCAAGCGCGGCGACGCCTTCGCCGCGGCGGTTCACGACCTGGCCTCCGGCCGGGTCCCGGACGGGCGGTAACCCGACGGTCCCCCGCTGGGACCGCTCGCGCGGGCACCCTGGAGGGATGACATGACGGCTGACGAGCCCGCCGCGCCGCCGCCGCGGGCGGCGCGCGGCGCCTTCGGAAGGGAAGCGGGCGCCGCCCGGGGCCCGCGGAGCACCGGACGGGACGCGGGCGGCGCGCGGGGCGCGGGCG
>NZ_JAVSCF010000286.1:0-7875 GCF_031932565.1 Streptomyces sp. B1866 | reverse complement strand
ACGCGAACCACCGGCTGTAGTACTAGGGGAGGCCCTGACCGCTGAGGAGCAGGCGGTGGAGATCTACCGTCGGCTGGCGGCCGACAACCCCGCCGCCCACGAACCCGACCTCGCTGGCTCACTGACCAACCTCGGCCTGCATCTCGGAGCGCGGGGCGATCTCCCCGGGACACTTCGCGCGACGGGCGAGGCTGCGGAACTCTACCGCTGTCACGTTGCCGCGATGCCCCCCATACTGCTGCGGCTTCATGCTGTGCTGCGCTTTCGCGCGGTGGTGCTTGACGCACTCGGGCGTGGGAAGGATGCGGAGGCCATCCGGCGCTGGCTCAGGGAGAATCCACTGCCGCCGGATTCTCATAATTGAACAGGTGCGGGATCTTCGCGAGAGCCCCCGAGCCGATCACGTTTTTTGCCGCCATGGATTCGGTGCCCAATCAGGCACCGTTCGCGCTCAACTTCGCCACAAGCGCCAGCAGCTCCGACTTGCCCTCCTTCTACGCCGCCAGCGCCGCGCTCCGCACGGAGGCCACCAGCAGGCCGCGCCGCCACGTCGTCCCGCCTGGCCCTATCACCCTCCTGGCCGTGGGCCCGGCCCGAGCGCGGCCTACCTCATCACGTTGCCCGAGGCGCTGCATCCCTGCCTCCCCGGCCCGCCCGGTGCGGCGCCGTAGTCGATTGTGAGCATCCGACGGCAGGGGACCGACGGAGAGCCTTTCACCTCGCCACCCCCATAGTGATGACCCGTCAGCAAAGTCAGCATCGGGTCAGCATAAGGACCGCCAGACTTACTCGCAGATGGCCGAACCTGCGACTCGCGGCTCGCCCCGCAACCCCGTGCACCACAGTCTGCGCCCCCGTCGGCAGCCCGCCCCGCAGGACGGGCCGCCGAGGCGCTCACCAGTCTGGCCAAGCATCCCCAAGACTGCATAAGACCAGGTCAACCTGCGTTTCCGCGCGGTTTCAGGGTGGTGTGCGGCAGCTCGGGGGCGGGCAGCCGGTCGCCGTCGTCGCCCTCGACCATGCCGAAGCGGTCCCCCGTCGTCCAGTCCTCGCGGGCCTGGACGATGTCGTCGTGGGTACGGCCGACGAAGTTCCACCAGATGACGGTCGCACTCTCCGCGTGAGCGGAGGTGCGCCGGGGTCCGTCCGGCAAACTCGGCGCACCTGGACCTGCTCTCCGTGCGGGCGCATGAACCCGAACCGGCCATCACGATCACTGATCGTCTCGTCATGACACAGGTGCCCGGTTCACACCATGCAGACCCCGGGGTCATCCCGCCCGCCTCGGCGAGTCGTCGCCGAGGCGGGCGCAGAGCGGACGCGGACGCCCGGGGCGCCGGGCCGACACCCTCGAAAGTCGCTGGTCAGACGCCCATCCGCTGGGGATTTCCTGGGGACTTTTCGGGGACTTTCCGCTCTGTCAGGGGGACTTTCCGGGGACTTTTCCCGGTGCAAGCAGGGAAGGGACCGACAGCCGTGAAAGGCACGAACCAGCAGGTCAGAGCCGGTTTCCCTAGCACTCCACCACGTTGACCGCGAGCCCGCCCCGCGACGTCTCCTTGTACTTGGCCTTCATGTCCGCCCCGGTCTCCTTCATCGTCCGGATGACCTTGTCCAGCGACACGTGGTGCCGCCCGTCTCCGCGCAGTGCCATCCGGGCCGCCGTGACCGCCTTCACCGCCGCCATGCCGTTGCGTTCGATGCACGGGATCTGGACGAGGCCGCCGACGGGGTCACAGGTGAGGCCGAGGTTGTGTTCGATGCCGATCTCGGCGGCGTTCTCGACCTGTTCCGGGGAGCCGCCGAGGGCCTCCGCGAGGCCCGCGGCCGCCATGGCGCAGGCGGCGCCGACCTCGCCCTGGCAGCCGACCTCGGCGCCGGAGATGGATGCGTTCTCCTTGACGAGCAGGCCGACGGCGCCCGCGGCGAGGAGGAAGCGGACGACGCCGTCGTCGTCCGCGCCCGGGACGAACCGGGTGTAGTGGTGCAGGACGGCGGGGATGATGCCCGCGGCGCCGTTGGTGGGGGCGGTGACGACGCGGCCGCCCGCGGCGTTTTCCTCGTTGACCGCCATGGCGGTCAGGGTGAGCCATTCCATGGCGCGCGGGGCCGGGTCGCCCTCGGCGCGCAGGGCGCGGGCGGCGGTGGCGGCGCGGCGGCGGACCTTCAGGCCGCCGGGCAGGATGCCCTCGCGGGACAGGCCGCGGGCCGCGCAGGCCCGCATCACCTCCCAGATCTCCAGCAGGCCCGCGCGGATCTCCCGCTCGGTGCGCCGGGCGCGTTCGTCGGCCAGCATCAGCGCCGAGACCGACAGGCCGGTCTCGCGGGTCAGCCGCAGCAGGTCGTCGCCGGTGGTGAAGGGGTACGGGACCGGGGTGGCGGCCGGGCCGGGGCCGCCTGCTGCCGCCGCGTCCTCGTCCACCACGAAGCCGCCGCCGACCGAGTAGGAGGTCCTCGCCAGCAGGGGCTCCCCTTCGGCGTCGTACGCCGTGAACGTCATGCCGTTGGTGTGGTACGGCAGGCTGCGGCGGCGGTGCAGGACCAGGTGCTCGTCCTCGTCGAACGGGATCTCCCGCGCGTCCCCGGGCTCCGCGGCCAGCAGGCGCAGGCGGCCCGACGCGTGCACGGCCGCCCCCTCGTCGTCCGCCGACTCGACGTCGACGGTGTCCGGTGCGTGGCCGAGCAGGCCCAGGACGACCGCCTTGGGCGTGCCGTGGCCGCGGCCGGTGGCGCCCAGGGAGCCGTACAGGTCGGCCCGTACGGAGCCGGTCCGGGCCAGCAGGCCCTCCGCGCGCAGGGCGTGGGCGAAGCCGCGCGCGGCCCGCATCGGGCCGACCGTGTGGGAGCTGGACGGGCCGATGCCGATCGAGAACAGGTCGAAGACGGAGACGGAGACCGACACGGCGGTGCCTCCCGGCGGGGTGGGGTTCGTGGGGGGTGGTGCGGCCGGGTGCGGCGGGGGCCCGGCGGCCCCGGCCGCACCCGGCAGCCCTGCGCTACCCGGCCAGGCCCGGGTAGAGCGGGTGGCGGTCGGCCAGTGCCGCGATCCGTGCCTTCAGCGCCTCCGCGTCGTACGACGGCTTCAGCGCCTCGGCGATCACGTCGGCGGTCTCGGTGAACGCCTCGGCGCCGAAGCCGCGGGTGGCCAGCGCCGGGGTGCCGATGCGCAGGCCGGAGGTGACCATCGGCGGGCGCGGGTCGTCGGGGACGGCGTTGCGGTTGACCGTGATGCCGATCCCGTGCAGGCGGTCCTCGGCCTGCCGGCCGTCCAGCTCGGAGGCGCGCAGGTCCACCAGCACCAGGTGCACGTCGGTGCCCCCGGACAGCACCGCGACGCCCGCCTCCCGCACGTCCGGCCGGGTCAGCCGCTCGGCCAGGAGCGCGGCGCCCTGAAGCGTGCGGCGCTGCCGGTCGGCGAACTCCTCGCTCGCGGCGACCTTGAAGGCCACCGCCTTGGCCGCGATGACGTGCTCCAGCGGCCCGCCCTGCTGGCCGGGGAAGACCGCGGAGTTGATCTTCTTGGCCAGCTCGGCCGTCGAGAGGATCACGCCGCCGCGCGGCCCGCCGAGTGTCTTGTGCGTGGTGGTGGTCACCACGTGCGCGTGCGGCACGGGGGAGGGGTGCAGGCCCGCCGCGACCAGGCCCGCGAAGTGCGCCATGTCCACCATCAGGTACGCGCCGACCTCGTCGGCGATCCGGCGGAAGGCCGCGAAGTCCAGCTGCCGCGGGTACGCCGACCAGCCCGCCACGATCAGCTTGGGCCGCCGCTCGCGGGCCAGCCGCTCGACCTCGGCCATGTCGACCCGGCCGGTCGCGCCGTCCACGTGGTACGAGGCCACGTCGTACAGCCGGCCCGAGAAGTTGATCTTCATGCCGTGGGTGAGGTGCCCGCCGTGCGCCAGGTCCAGGCCCAGGATGGTGTCCCCGGGCTCCAGCAGCGCGTGCATCACGGCCGCGTTGGCCTGCGCGCCCGAGTGCGGCTGGACGTTCGCGGCCTCGGCGCCGAACAGGGCCTTCACCCGGTCGACGGCGATCCGCTCGATCACGTCCACGTGCTCGCAGCCGCCGTAGTAGCGCCGGCCCGGGTACCCCTCGGCGTACTTGTTGGTCAGCACCGAGCCCTGGGCCTCCATGACCGCCACCGGGGCGAAGTTCTCGGAGGCGATCATCTCCAGGGTGGACTGCTGGCGGTGCAGCTCGGCGTCGACCGCGGCGGCGACGTCCGGGTCGAGCTCGTGCAGGGAGCTGTTGAGAAGCGACATCAGGAAAGCTACCGATCGACGAAGGGTTTAAGGATCAGGTCTCGCAGAAGGCGGTGTACTCGGCCGCGGTGAGCAGGTCCTCCGGGGTGTCCGCGACCCGCACCCGGAACAGCCAGCCGTCCCCGAAGGGGGCGGAGTTCACCAGCGACGGGTCGTCGGCCACCGCGCCGTTGACCTCGGTCACCTCGCCGGACACCGGCGCGTACAGGTCGCTGACCGACTTCGTCGACTCCAGCTCGCCGCAGGACTCGCCCGCGGTGACCGCCGAGCCCACGTCGGGAAGCTGGGCGAAGACGACGTCACCGAGCGCGTTGGCCGCGAACTCGGTGATGCCCACCGTCGCCACGCCGCCTGCGTCGGCGGGCGACAGCCACTCGTGCTCCTTGCTGTACAGCAGCTCTTCGGGGTTGCTCATGGCGGGATTCTCCTGAGGGGGATGGGCTTTCCGGAAACGGGTCTTGCCAGGTGGGACGGGTGGAGGGCGGCCCAGTGGGTCCCGGTGCCTGCGGCCGACGGGGGCGGCGCCGGCGGGCGGCCGTACCCCGGCCGCCCGCGGGTTTCACCCGTACGGGGCAAGGCCCGGCGGGTTTGGGCGCCCTCGCGCGCAGAAGCCGCCGGTTCCGCCGGCCGTACGGCCCCGCGGCGTTCGCGCCGGGCGGAGGTTTCAGCGCTCGCGCCGGTAGAAGGGGAGCGCCACCACCTCGTACGGCTCGCGGCTGCCGCGGATGTCCACCGCCACCCCGGGCGTGCCCGGCTCGGCGTACGCCGCGTCCACGTACGCCATGGCGATCGGCCGGCCGAGGGTCGGCGAGGGCGCGCCGGAGGTGACCTGGCCGATCACCGAGCCGTCAGCCGTGACGACCGGGTAGCCCGCGCGCGGCACGCGGCGCCCGGCGGCCACCAGGCCCACCAGGCGCCGCGGCAGCCCGTCCTCGGCCCTCCGCGCCGCCGCCTCCAGGGCCGCCCGGCCCACGAAGCCGCCCGGCTTGCCGAACCGCACCACCCGGCCGAGCCCGGCGTCGAACGGCGTGGTGCCGGCCGTCAGCTCGTGCCCGTACAGCGGCATGCCCGCCTCCAGGCGCAGGGTGTCCCGGCACGACAGGCCGCACGGTACGAGCCCGTCCGCCGCGCCCGCCTCCGTCAGCGCCCGCCACAGGGGCTCGGCGTCCTCCGGAGCGGTGAACAGCTCGAAGCCGTCCTCGCCGGTGTAGCCCGTACGGGCGATCAGCGCCGGCCGCCCGGCGACGGTGCCCGGCAGGCCCGCGTAGTACTTCAGCCCGTCGAGTCCGGCGTCGGTGAGGGCGGCGAGGACACGCGCCGACCGCGGGCCCTGGACGGCGATCAGGGCGCGCGCGTCGCGGTCGTCGCGCACGGCGGCGTCGAAGCCGCCCGCGCGGGCGGTCAGCTCGTCCAGCACCACCTGGGCGTTCGCCGCGTTGGCCACGACCATGAACTCCTGCTCGCCGAGGCGGTAGACGATCAGGTCGTCCAGGATGCCGCCCTCGTCGCCGCAGATCACGGTGTACCGGGCGCGGCCCACCGCGAGCGCCGACAGGTGCCCGGTCAGCGCGTGGTCCAGCGCCGCACCCGCCCCGGGCCCGGTCAGGGTGATCTCGCCCATGTGGGACAGGTCGAACAGGCCCGCGGCGGTGCGTACGGCCTGGTGCTCCTCGCGCTCGCTGCCGTAGCGCAGCGGCATCTCCCAGCCCGCGAAGTCGGTCATGGTGGCGCCGAGCGCGCGGTGCACGGAGTCGAGGGGCGTGCGGCGCGGCGCGCGCGGTTGTGCGGTCATGTGGCGGGGCTCCAGACGAGACGGCGGCGAGGACGTCCTCCCCATCTGTCATCGGAACCTGAGAGGTTCGCCGTGACCCCGCACCCGCCGCGCGCGGCGGCGGCCCGGGACACGGCTTGCACCGTGGGTGGGGCCCCGTCGCCGGGGCCCGCTTTTCAGATGTGCCTCACCCGCGCGGTACGGGGCCTGAGAGATTCAAGGGAGGGCTTGCTCCTTCGGCGCCCCTGGCGCGGCGGTGGCGGGCACCGCCGGGCGGGGGACTCTCCCGCGCGGACTCGAACGGCCGGTATGGAGTTGACGCGCTCATCATCGCATGTATCGGCCGGAAAGCGTCGCCCGGGCGCCGGTCCGGGGCGCGGGCCGGGCCCGGACCCCGTTCGGGCGGCGGGCCGACGCGGGGCCGGCTTGGGCGCCGGGCGCCGGGCGTGGGCCGGGTCTGGGTCCCCGCCGCGTCCCTCCCCCGGTCCCCGCCGGTCCGGCCCGGGTTCCCGCCGCGTTTCGGGCCCGGGCCGTGTCCCCCGGGTGGCGTCCGGTCTGCTGCCGTCCGGCGTGGGGTCCGGCTGGGTGCCGGGCCCGGATACGGTCCGCCGCCGCCCGGTGGCCCCGGAGCCGGTCCCGGGTCTCCGCTGGTCCGGCCCGCGTCTCCGCCGCGTCAGGCCCGGGCCGTCCGCCGGAGGCGCCGGTCTGCCGCCTACCGGCGCGCGGTCCGGCTCGGCGCCCGGTCGGGTTGCGGTCCGCCGCCGCCCCCGGCGGACGGCCCGCTCGCCGGTGGTCGGCTTCCCGACGGTCGGGTCCGGCCGCCGCTCCGGCGGTTCCGGGCCCGGTCCGGTCAGCGGCCGGGCCCGGGACGCCGCCCGCCGAACGGCGCCTCGCCTGTCGGCTGACGGGCCGTCCGCCGGCTGGCGGTCCGCCTGATCGGCCGACGGCCGCCCGCCCGGCCCGCGTTCGCCCCCCACGTGGCCGGTCCCGCGCCCGCGCCACCCGCTTCCCCGGCTCTTCCTGGCACTCTTGAAACACCGGTCGCTGCGGCCGGCCACGGGAGGAGGATCACGGTGCTGGGGTGGCGTACGGACGTGGCGGCACCGGGCACCGGGCCCGCGGCCGCCGCCGGGGCGAGCCGCCTGCGCGGGGGCGCGGTGGCCGTGTGGGACCTGCGGGGCGTGCCCCCGGGCGGCGTCCGCCCGCGCGAGCTGCGCTACCGGGCCGGTGACGTGCTGGTGGCCTCGGGCCTGCCGGGCAGCGGCAAGAGCACCCTGATGCGGCGGACCGTCCCGGGCCGCGACGCGGTCGGCGGCGCCGTGCTGCGGGTCGACTCGCAGGACACGCGCGAGCGGTGGGAACGGCGGCTGCCCGGCTGGCTGCCGTACGCGCTCTACCGCCCGCTGGTGCGCTGCGCCCACTACGCCGGCCTGCGCCGCGCGCTGCGCTCCGGCGCGAGTCTCGTGGTGCACGACTGCGGCACGCTCGCGTGGGTCCGCCGCTGCCTGGCCCGGCACACCGGCCGCACCGGCCGCCGGCTGCACCTGGTGCTGCTGGACGTGCCGCCCGCGGTCGCCCGGCAGGGCCAGGCGGCGCGCGGCCGGGCGGTGTCCGACTACGCCTTCGGGCGGCACCGCCGCGCGGTGCGGCGGCTGGTGGTGGCGGCCGAGGACGGGCGGCCGCCGGCGGGCTGCGCCTCCGCACTGCTGCTGGACCGGGAGGCGGCGAGCGCGCTGCGCGGCATCGCCTTCGACTGACCCGGCCCGGCCGGGGCGCGGTGATCGTTCGTATGCGATCGGCGCGGCGCGGCGCCGCCCGCGCGCGTGCGGGCCGCCCGCGTCG
>NZ_JAVSCF010000285.1:0-7942 GCF_031932565.1 Streptomyces sp. B1866 | reverse complement strand
GGCTCCGCGCCGGGTGCGCCGTCCGGCGCGCCGCCGGAGACGGTGCCGGGCGCCGCGTACGGCAGCAGCGCGGCCCGCTTCGGCGGCCGGCCGTCGCCCGTGGAGCGCCCGGTGATCCGCCGGCCGACCCACGGGGCCAGGTGGTCGCGGGCGAACCGGGCGTCGGCGGCGCGGCGGGCCGTCCACCCGGGGCGTACGGCCGGCGGCAGCGGCGCGTCCCAGTCGGACTCCGGCGGGTGGCCGAGGGCCTGCCAGACCGCCTCGGCGACCCGCCGGTGCCCCTCGGCGTTCAGGTGCAGCCGGTCCTCGGCCCACATCCGCGGATCGCCCAGCGCCCGCGACGCGTACAGGTCCACCACCACCGCGCCGTGCCGCGCCGCCAGCGCGTCGACGAAGGCGAACAGCCGCTCCACGCGCGGCCTCACCCGGGCCAGCACCGGGCCGCGGCGCGCCGGGCTGCGCATCAGCACCAGCCGGCGGCAGCCGGGGGCCAGCCGGCCGGCCGCCTCCTCCAGCAGCCCGCACACCCGGTCCAGGTCGCACCGCGGGCGCAGCACGTCGTTCAGCCCGCCGACCAGCGTCACCAGGTCCGCGCCCATCGCCGCCGCGGCGTCCACCTGCTCGGTCACGATCTGCCCTATGAGCTTGCCGCGCACGGCGAGGTTGGCGTACCGGAACCCGGGCGCGTGCCGCGCGAGCCGCCCGGCCAGCAGGTCGGCCCAGCCCCGGTAGGTGCCGTCGGGCAGCGCGTCGGACATGCCCTCGGTGAAGGAGTCGCCGACGGCGGCGAAGCTGCGGTACGCGGGGACGGGCGCGGGGCTGGTCGGCATGGCGGCCAGATCCTATCGGTCCCGTCCCGCGCGCCGCCCGGCCGGCCCGTCCGGTGGAACCCGCGGCGCGGGCTGCGCGCGCCGGTCCGCGCGCGCATCATGAGCCGCATGGCGCTGACCAACATCTTCTTCGAGGGCGGGGCCCGGGACGGCACGACCGTGACGTGGAACGTGGAGCCGGGTGCCGACATCTACGACGACAACATCTTCCAGCCTCCCGAGCTGTACCGGCGCACGGCGCGGACCAAGGTCATCGGACGGACCGAGTTCACCGTCTTCCGGTACGACCCGTCCGCTACCCGACCGCGGTGATACCGGCCGTTTCGGACGGCGCCGCGAGTGCATTCGCGCCAGGCGGGTTGCGCGCAGCGCGCTACAGGGCAGTCTTATTCGGCGTGGACGCCTTTGAATGTGACCGAACGACGATGGCCATGGTCGCCGCCGCGCTGGCGGACGACAGCGAGGGGGCCGTCGCCCTGCTGGAGCCGCTGACCACGCGGGAGGTGTGCCGGGTGGCGGTCCGGCTCGCCGCGATGGCCGCGGACGCGCTGCTGGCCGTCGCCGAGGAGGCGGGCGGCGGCCGGGAGGAGGCCCTGGCGCACTGGCAGGCGTGCATCATCGAGCACGAGGCGCAGTACGGCCAGTGACGGCCCGCCCGGCCGGGCCCGTCCGCCGGCGCGCCGGGCGGGCCCGCCCCGCGCGGCGCACCGGCCGCGGGCCGCGGGCCGGCGGGGGCGCCGCCGCGGAGGTCAGGCGACGAGCTCGCGCAGCACGTCCTCCATGGTCACCAGGCCGTCCAGGCGCCCGCCCGCGCCGAGCACGGCCGCCAGGTGGGTGCGGCCGGCCCGCATCGCGGTGAGCACGTCGTCCATGGGCGCCTCGGCCCGTACCCGCGCGATGGGGCGAATGTGCTCGGGCCCGAACGGTACGTCGCGCGGGCGCGCGTCGAGCGCGTCCTTGACGTGCAGGTAGCCCAGGATGCGGCCCGCGGCGTCGACCACCGGGAAGCGCGAGAAGCCCGACGCGGCCGACATCCGCTCCAGCTCCTCCGGCGTCGTCGTGGGCCGGGCCGCGACCACCCGCTCCACGGGCAGCACGACGTCCCGCACGGGCCGCCGGCCCAGCTCCAGCGCGTCCCGCAGCCGCGCGGTGGCCCGCGTGTCCAGCAGCCCGGCCTCGCTGGAGTGGGAGACGATCCGGGCCAGCTCGGCGTCGGAGAAGGCGGCCGTCACCTCGTCCCTGCGCTCCACGCCGAGCAGCGCCAGCAGGGCGTTCGCGCAGGCGTTGACGCCGAAGATGACCGGGCGCAGCGCGTGGGTGAGGGCGACCAGCGGCGGCCCGAGCAGCAGTGCGCAGCGCACCGGCTCGGCGAGCGCGACGTTCTTCGGCACCATCTCGCCCAGCAGCATGTGCAGGTACGTCGCCACGGCCAGCGCGATGGCGAACGAGACGGGGTGGACCAGGCCGCCGGGCAGCCGCGCCGCGTGGAAGGCCGGCTCCAGCAGGTGGGCGACGGCCGGCTCGGCGACCGCGCCGAGCACCAGCGTGCACAGGGTGATGCCCAGCTGGGCGGCGGCCAGCAGCGCCGAGACGTGCTCCAGGCCCCACAGCACCCGGTGCGCGCGCCGGTCGCCCCGCTCGGCGTGCGGCTCGATCTGGCTGCGCCGCACCGAGACCAGGGCGAACTCGGCGCCGACGAAGAAGGCGTTGGCCACCAGCGTCAGCAGGCCGATCAGCAGTTGCAGGACGGTCAGGCCGGTCATCCGGCGGCCTCCCCGCCGCCCGGACCGCCGCGGTCGCCGGCGCCGGGCAGCGGCGCGCGCAGACGCAGCCGGGCGGCCCGGTGTCCGGAGGCGCCGGTGACCTCCACGCGCCAGCCCGCCACCTCCAGGCTGTCGCCCTCGGCCGGGATGCGGCCGAGGCGGGTGGCGACCAGCCCGGCCAGGGTCTCGTACGGGCCCTCCGGAGCGCGCAGGCCGATGCCGGCGAGCTGGTCGGTACGGATCGCGCCCTCCGCGTCGTACAGCGCCCGGCCGTCGGAGTCGAGCCCGGCCGGGGCCAGGTCGGGCGCCTGGTGCGGGTCGTGCTCGTCGCTGACCTCGCCGACGATCTCCTCGACGATGTCCTCCAGGGTCACCACGCCCGCCGTGCCGCCGTACTCGTCGATCACCACGGCCATCCGCCGGGCCGGCTCGGACATCCGGTCCAGCAGCCGGTCCACGGGCAGCGACGCCGGCACCACCAGGGGCTCGCGCATCAGCGCGGACACCGGGTGGCGGGGCCGCCGCTCGGCGGGGACGGCCAGCACGTCCTTGATGTGGGCCGTGCCCACCACCGTGTCCAGGCTGCCGCGGTAGACCGGGAAGCGGGACAGGCCGGTTGCCCGCGTGGCGTTGGCCACGTCCTCCGCGGAGGCGCGCGCGTCGAGGGCGATGACCTGCACGCGCGGCGTCATCACGTTCTCCGCGGTCAGGTCGGCCAGGCTCAGGGTGCGCACGAACAGCTCGGCGGTGTCCTCCTCCAGCGCGCCCTGCCGGGCGGAGTGGCGGGCCAGCGCGGCCAGCTCCCGGGGGCCGCGCGCGGAGGCCAGCTCCTCGGCGGGCTCCAGGCCCAGGCGGCGGACCGTGCGGTTGGCCGTGTTGTTCAGGTGCGCGATGAGCGGCCGGAAGGCGGCGCTGAAAGCCCGCTGCGGCGCGGCGACCCGCCGCGCCACCGGCAGCGGCCGGGAGATGGCCCAGTTCTTCGGCACCAGCTCGCCGACGATCATCAGCACGGCCGTCGACAGCGCGGTGCCGACCACCAGCGCGGTGGAGTGCACGGCGGAGCCGGGCACCCCGGCCGCGCCGAGCGGCCCGGCCAGCAGGGTGGCCACGGACGGCTCGGCGAGCATGCCGACGACCAGGTTGGTGACCGTGATGCCCAGCTGGGCGCCGGAGAGCTGGAAGGTGAGGCCGCGCACGGCCTTCAGGGCGCTGTCCGCGCCCCGCTCGCCGCGCTCGACCGCCCGCTCCAGCGCGCCGCGCTCGACGGTGGTCAGCGAGAACTCGGCCGCCACGAACGCGCCGCACGCCAGGGACAGGGCGAGCGCCACGACCACCAGCAGGGCTTCGGTCATCGGTTCACCTCCGTCCCAGGATCGGGCAGGAGCGGGCAGGGTGCGCGGCGGCTACTGGGTGGGTCGCCCATGGGCGCGGACTCACACCTCTCGGAGGCGGGGGAAACCGGTCCCGACCACGGTAAAGGACTGGCAAAAACGGGTGCGGGGCGGGGCGGTCACGTACGCAGCGGCTTAACCCACCGGCTCCACTCCGGCTGGCGGGCGTAGCCCGCCGCCCGCCACGCCTGGTGCGCCAGGGCGTTGGCGTCCAGCACCATCGCGTCGCCGCGCCGCCCGCCCAGCTCGGCGAACCGCCGCTCGGCCGCCGCCCCAGCAGCGCGGTGGCCACCCCCCGGCGCCGGTGGCCGGGGTGCACCGCGAGCCGGTACAGGTGGCAGCGCCAGCCGTCGAAGCCCGCGATGACCGTGCCCGCCAGCGCGCCGTCCCGCTCGGCCAGCAGCAGGGCCCGCGGGTCGCGGGCGATCAGCCCCAAGACCCCGTCCCGGTCGTCGCTGACGCTGGTCCCCTCGGCCGCGTCCTTCCAGAAGGCGAGCACGGCGTCGGCGTCCGAGGGCCCGGCGGCCCGTATCCGAAGATCGCTCATGGCCGCATCCGACCACCGGGCCGACCGGGGTGTCGAACGGGTTTCGCCCGCGTGAGCCGGTGCGCGCCGGGCCGCCGCGCGGAGCGTCAGGTGCCGCGCAGCTCCTCCAGCACGGGCGCGAACGCCTCCAGGTACGGCTCCAGCACGACGAAGTAGGAGAACCCGAACCGCTCCCGGTGCGCCCGCACCTGCTCGGCGATCTCCTTGACGCTTCCCGCGAGCAGCGCCGGGTGCTCCAGGAGCTGGTCCTCGGTGAAGTGGGGGGCGTGCTCCAGCAGCTCCCGGGCCTTGGCGCGCCGGTCGTCGGTGACCCACACCTGCTGGACCAGGAAGTTCAGCTCGGCCCCCGCCCCTGCCTCGCCGCCCGCTCCGGCGTCGGACCCGGCTCTGGCCTCGGCCTCGAAGCGGCGGTACGCGGCCACCCGCTGCTCCAGCGCGTCGGCGCCGAGGAGCCGCATGCCGCCCCCGGGGTCGCCGGGGTCGCCGGGCACCTGCACCGCGCCGGTGAACGCGGCCACGTCCGCGTGCCGGGCGGCCAGCCGCAGCACCCGGTCGCCGTTGCCGCCGAGCACCAGCGGCGGGCAGGTCCCCCGCGCGGCCCGCGGCAGGTGCTCCGGATCCTCCAGCAGCCGCCGCACCGTGGCTATGGTTCTCTCCAGGTGGTCCACCCGCTCGCGCGGCGAGCCGAACGGCAGCCCGGCCGTGTCGTGCTCGACCTGGACGTAGCCGGTGCCCAGGCCCAGCTCCAGCCGGCCGTCCGTCAGCGCGTCGCAGGTCGCCGTCTCGCGGGCGAGCAGCACGGGGTTCCACAGGCCCGCGTTGAGGACGAACGTGCCCAGGCGCGGCCGCTCCGTCGCCTCGGCGGCGGCCGCCAGCGCCGAGAAGGGCGCGGGCATGCCCAGGTGGTCGGGTACCAGCAGCACGTCGTAGCCGAGGTCCTCCACGCGGCGGCACTTGGCCCGCCACTCCTCGCGCGTGCCGAGATTGAACAGGTTGACGCCGAAGCGGAACGGCCGTGGCATGTGCCCTCCTCGATCGCGGTTGCGGCGAACCTACCCAACCGCGGCCGCCCGCCGGGCGGATACGCTCCGATTCACCCGGCCCGGCCGGGCCGCCGGCCCGCGGCCCGGCTGCCGCGGCCGCCGGTCAGGCCGCGTCACCGAGGACGGCCACGGCTACCGCTCCGCCGACCTGTGGACCGTGCCGGCGCCGCGGCACGGCCGCTAGGCGCCCGCCCCGGCGAACCGGAGGGCCTCCCACCGGCCGTTCAGCTCCGGCGCCAGCCAGTCCGCCGCCGCCGCGCGGAAGTCGGCGGGCGCCAGCGCCGCCGCCCCCTGCGGCACCGCGCCGAGCAGCGGCGCGTCCGCGGCCAGCGGCAGGTCGGCCAGGTTGCACCGGCACGCCAGGTCCGGGTCCGCGGGCCAGCTGCCCACGACCACGCCCAGGCAGCGCAGCCCCCGCGCGCGCAGGGCCTCCGCCGTCAGCGCCGTGGTGTTGAGCGTGCCCAGGCCCGCGTGGGCGACGACGAGCACCGGCGCGTCCAGCAGCGCGGCCACGTCGGCGAGCGTCGAGCCCGCCTCGTCGAACCGTACGAGCAGGCCCCCGGCGCCCTCGACCAGGACCAGGTCGTGCCCGGCGGCCAGTTCGCGGGCCGCCCGCGCGACCTCCCCGGGCCGCACCGGCGCGCGCCCGGCCCGGCGCGCCGCCGTGGCCGGGGCCAGCGGCTCGGCGAAACGGGCCACCTCGGCGCAGGTCACCGGCCCGGCCAGCCGGGCGACCTCCGCCGCGTCACCCGGTTCGCCCTCGGCCACGCCGGTCTGCGCGGGCTTGAGCATCGCCACCGACCGGCCGCGCGCGACCGCGGCCGCCGCGACGGCCGCGGTCGTCACCGTCTTGCCGACCTCGGTCCCCGTCCCCGTGACCACCAGCACCGACATGGTCTCCTCGCACCCTTTCCCTCGAAGTCGCCCGCCGCGGCGCGGCGCGTCACGCCCCGGCCGCGGCGGCCGCCGCGGCGCGCACCGCCGCGCAGATCCGGGCCAGGTCCTCGTCGCCGGTGATGTACGGCGGCATCGTGTACACCAGGTCGCGGAAGGGCCGCAGCCACACGCCCGCGCCCACGGCGGCCCGGGTGGCCGCGGCCAGCGCCGCCCCGTCCATGGCACGCTCCAGCTGGACGACCCCGATCGCCCCGAGCACCCGCACGTCCCGTACGCCCGGCAGCCCGGCGGCCTCCGCCAGGCCCTCCCGCAGCCCCGTCTCGATGCGCTTGATCTCCTGCCGCCAGTCGTGGCCCAGCAGCAGGTCGACCGAGGCGCCCGCGACGGCGGTCGCCAGCGGGTTGCCCATGAACGTCGGGCCGTGGGCGAGCACCGGAACCTCCCCGCGCGAGATGCCCTCCGCTACCCGCGAGGTGCACAGCGCGGCGGCCAGCGTCAGATAGCCGCCGGTGAGCGCCTTGCCCACGCACATGACGTCGGGCGACACGCCCGCGTGGTCCGCCGCGAACAGCGCGCCCGTACGGCCGAACCCGGTCGCGATCTCGTCGAAGACCAGCAGCACCCCGTGTTCGTCGCACGCCTCGCGCAGCACCCGCAGCCAGTGCGGGGAGTGGAAGCGCATGCCGCCGGTGCCCTGCACCACCGGCTCCACGATCACCGCTGCCAGCTCGTGCGCGTGGCGGGCGATCAGCTCCCGCAGGTGGGCCTCGTACGCCGGGTCCGGCGCGGCGTCGAAGCCGGACGGCGGCGCGTCGGCGAACACGTGCCGGGGCAGCAGGTCCGACCACAGGTGGTGCATGCCGCCGTCCGGGTCGGTCACGGACATCGGCTGCCAGGTGTCGCCGTGGTAGCCGCCGCGCCAGGTCAGCAGCCGCCGCCGCCCCGGCTCGCCCACCGACCGCCAGTACTGCAGGCACATCTTGACGGCCACCTCGACCGACACCGAGCCGGAGTCGGCGAGGAAGACGTGGCGCAGCGGCTCGGGCGTGATCTCCACCAGCCGGGCCGCGAGCCGTACGGCGGGTTCGTGGGTGAGCCCGCCGAACATCACGTGGCTCATCCGGTCCAGCTGCTCGCGCACCGCGTCGTTGAGCACCGGGTGGTTGTAGCCGTGGATCGCCGACCACCACGACGACATGCCGTCCACCAGCTCCCGCCGGCCCGCCGCCGGCTCGGCCAGCCGCAGCCGGACCCCGGCCGCGGACTCCACCACCAGGGGGGCCTCGCGGCCGGGCATCGGGCCGTACGGGTGCCAGACGTGCCGGCGGTCCAGGGCCAGCAGGTCGGCGGGGGCCAGCGGGTCAGGCATTGGGCGGCAGGTCCGTCCCCGCGCCGCGGCGGCGCACGGCGACCAGGTCCGGGCGGGCCCCGTCGGCGGCCTCTCCGGCCCCGGCCCCGGCCGCGGGCCGCT
>NZ_JAVSCF010000284.1:0-7945 GCF_031932565.1 Streptomyces sp. B1866 | reverse complement strand
GCCCGGCCCCGCTGCCCGGCCCGGGCCCCGCCGTCCGCCGCCCCGGCGCCCAGGGCGCGCCGCCCGCCGCCCCCCGGCCCGCCGCCGCGGGCGCCGACAGCCCGTACGCGTGAGGAGCGCCGTGACCGACCAGCTCACCCAGGACCTGCTGACCGTCGCCCTGGAGGCCGCCCGCCGCGCCGGCGACCTGCTGCGCGACGGCAGACCGGCCGACCTCGGCGTGGCCGCCACCAAGAGCAGCCCGATCGACGTGGTCACCGAGATGGACCTGGCCTCCGAGAAGCTGATCGCCGACTTCCTCGCCGAGCGCCGCCCGGACGACGGCCTGCTGGGGGAGGAGGGCGCCCACGCGGACGGCAGCAGCGGCGTGCGCTGGGTGATCGACCCCCTCGACGGCACGGTGAACTATCTGTACGGCCTGCCGTCCTGGTCGGTCAGCATCGCCGCCGAGCGGGACGGCGAGACGGTCGTGGGCGTGGTGGCGGCCCCGATGCGCCGCGAGACGTACCACGCGGTGCTCGGCGGCGGCGCGTACGCGGGCCGGACGCGGCTGCGCTGCCGCCCGGCGCCCGACCTCGCCCAGGCGCTCGTCGGCACCGGCTTCGGCTACCGCGCCGAGCGCCGCGCCGCCCAGGCGGAGGTCGTCCGCGTGCTGCTGCCCCGGGTCCGCGACATCCGGCGCGGCGGCTCGGCCGCGATCGACCTGTGCGACGTGGCCTGCGGCCGGCTCGACGGCTACTACGAGCGCGGGCTCAACCCGTGGGACATGGCGGCCGGCGCCCTCGTAGCGCGCGAGGCGGGCGCGCTCACCGGCGGCCGTCCGGGCGAGCCGCCGTCCGGCGAGCTGACCGTGGCCGCTTCGCCGGGCCTGTTCGAGCCGTTGCAGCGGCTGCTGGACGACCTGGGGGCCTGGCACGACGGCCCGCCCGCCGCCTGACGCGGCCGGGCCCCGCGGCCGACCGCGGCGCGGCCCCCGGGACCGCCGCCGCGGCCCCCGGCCGGACGTGGGACCAGCGCCGGACGCGGGATGCGGGCCGCGGGGCACAGCACAGCGCCCCGGGGCCCGTCTCGGGTCCCCGGGGCGCGTGCGCGCTGTTCGCGTGAGGTCAGGCGATCGCGGCCCCGACCTCCACGCCGTGCTCCGCCGCCAGTCGGCGCAGGTCGTCCAGCTCCGCCTGCTCCACGTCGGCGAGGAAGTCGTCGCCCGACTCACGGGCGCGGTGAAGGTCGGTCTGGGCGGCCTCTATACGCTGCAGAATGCCTGCGGTGAACGCGTCCATGTGAGCCCCCTCGTCCTGGGTAGGTGGCACCGGGGGTGCCGGATGGTGGGTGTGGGCGACCACGTGCCTGTCCCTGACAGTGGCGAGGGAAAACCAGGGGATGCCACATGAGGGCGTGATCGCGGGATGTGCAGTCGTCCTCCCCATCCCCCCGGGAGCGGAAACCTCCGCTGCCGGGTGAATCCGGAATTCCGCCGCCCGCGCGTGTCGCCGGCCCCCGGTCGGCCGCCCCGCGGACCCCGCCCGGGCATCCCGCGGGCTCCCGTGCCGCGGCCCGCCCGCGCGCCCGCCGAAGGCCGCCCGCAGCCCTCTTACCTCCGGTTTATGACGGAGCGAGGCAGGATGGAGACGTTCACCCCGGCGGGCTCCCCGGGCGGCTGTCCGGCACCCCGGCGGCACCCGGCGGGACCCCCTGCAAAACCCAGGCAAAATCCTCAGCAAGACCCCCAGCACGATCCTCAGCACGAACGACCAGGGCCGCGGGGCCCCGAGGGAAGGACCAGCGACGTGCGTGTTCTCGTCGTCGAGGACGAGCAGCTGCTCGCCGACGCGGTGGCGACCGGGCTGCGCCGGGAGGCGATGGCCGTCGACGTCGTCTATGACGGCGCCGCCGCCCTGGAGCGGGTGCCGGTCAACGACTACGACGTCGTCGTCCTCGACCGCGACCTGCCCCTCGTCCACGGCGACGACGTGTGCCGCAAGGTGGTCGAGCTGGGCCT
Organism: Streptomyces sp. B1866; assembly: GCF_031932565.1. NCBI lineage: Bacteria > Bacillati > Actinomycetota > Actinomycetes > Kitasatosporales > Streptomycetaceae > Streptomyces > Streptomyces sp. B1866. The sequence goes on along the minus strand of NZ_JAVSCF010000284.1, from coordinate 5,946 downwards.
GCCCACGCGCGTGCTGATGCTCACCGCGTCCGGCGACGTCAGCGACCGCGTCGAGGGCCTGGAGCTGGGGGCGGACGACTACCTCCCCAAGCCCTTCGCCTTCAGCGAGCTGATCGCGCGCGTACGGGCCCTGGCCCGCCGCGCCACGGTCGCCCTGCCGCCCGTGCTGGAGCGCGCCGGCATCCGCCTGGACCCCGGCCGCCGGGAGGTGTCCCGGGACGGCCGGCCCGTCCAGCTCGCGCCCAAGGAGTTCGCGGTCCTGGAGGTGCTGCTGCGCGGCGCCGGCGCCGTGGTCTCCGCGGAGCAGCTGCTGGAGAAGGCGTGGGACGAGAACACCGACCCGTTCACCAACGTGGTCCGCGTCACCGTCATGACGCTGCGCCGCAAGCTCGGCGAGCCGCCCGTGATCGTCACGGTGCCCGGCTCGGGCTACCGGATCTGACCGGGCATGGCCGCGACCCCGCTGCCGCCCGGCGCCCCGCCCAAGCCGGACTGGGAGCCGCGCCAGGGCTGGAGCCCGCGCCCCTGGCTGCGCCCGACCATCCGGATACGGCTCACCCTGCTGTACGGCGGGATGTTCCTGATCGCCGGGGTGCTGCTGCTGACGATCATCTACCTGCTGGCGGCGGACGCCATCCAGCGCGGCAACCGGCTGCCCTTCCAGATCGTCAACATGGAGTACAAGCAGGTCGACGCGAGTTGCGACCTGCCGCCCGCGCCCAGCAGCAGCGCCGAGTTCAACCACGCGGTGGCCCAGTGCCTGGCGCACCAGCGCGACCTCGCGCTGAACAGCCTGCTGCGCCGGTCGCTGCTGACGCTGCTGGGCCTGGCCGTCATCGCCTTCGCCTTCGGGTACGCGATGGCCGGCCGGGTGCTCGCGCCGCTCGGCCGGATCACCCGTACGGCGCGCCGGGTGGCGGGCTCGGACCTGTCCCGGCGCATCGAGCTGGACGGGCCGGACGACGAGCTGAAGGAGCTGGCCGACACCTTCGACGAGATGCTGGAGCGGCTGGACCGGGCGTTCACCGCGCAGCGGCGGTTCGTCGCGAACGCCTCGCACGAGCTGCGTACGCCGCTGGCGATCAACCGGACCCTGCTGGAGGTGCAGCTCGCCGACCCCGGCGCCTCCCCGGACCTCACCCAGCTCGGCAGGACGCTGCTGGCCACCAACGAGCGCAGCGAGCAGCTGGTGGAGGGCCTGCTGCTGCTGGCCCGCAGCGACAACGAGCTGGTGGACCGCAAGCCGGTGGACCTGGCCGAGGTCGCCTCCCGGGCGGTCGACCAGACCCGCGCCGAAGCCCAGGCCAAGGGCGTGGAGGTGCGCGAGCAGCGCAAGCCGGCGGTGGTGCAGGGCAACGGCGTGCTGCTGGAGCGCATCGCCCTGAACCTCGTGCAGAACGCGGTGCGCTACAACGTCCCCGAGGGCGGCTGGGTGGAGGTGACCACCGACGCCCGGCAGGGCCAGGCCGTGCTGCTGGTGGCGAACACCGGTCCGGTGGTGCCGGCGTACGAGGCGGAGAACATCTTCGAGCCGTTCCGCAGGCTGCGCACCGAGCGCACCGGCAGCGACAAGGGCGTCGGCCTGGGCCTGTCCATCGCCCGCTCGGTGGCACGCGCGCACGGCGGCTCGATCACCGCCGAGCCGCGCGCGGGCGGCGGGCTCGTCATGCGGGTGGTGCTGCCCGCGTGACCGGCTCCTCCGCCAGGTCGGGCAGGCAGGGGCGCTGTCGCGCGCCCGCGTGAGAGGCGTGTGCCCGCGGCGCGGGGCGGCACGCACACGCGGTGGGGCAGCCCGCGGCGGAGACCGAGATCATGTTCGCTTCACGCTGAATTTTCCGAATCCTCCGCAATCCTGCCCGTGTGGTATCGATCACATGGACGAATCACTGGCCACCTACGGTGAGTGATCGGCAACCAGGCCGGAAAGCCGGGAAAATGCGGGTTTTCATGGGTCCTGATCACGGGAAGTACACGTCATGGCGCACGCGCAAGCGGCATGCGGACCGTGTACGGTCCTGATCGCCATCCAACCTGATCGCCTCTTCAGGGGTGCGGTTGGGTGTCGATTGAGTAACAGACCTTGATGTGAGGCAAAATCTCCGCCTCGGGTCGGGCACAAGCCCGGCCTCTCGCGCGTTACGTGCGCTGGAGACCGCAGACACCCAGAGGGGGAGAGCGACATGGCAACCGACTACGACACTCCACGCAAGACCGATGACGACGTCAACGAGGACAGCATCGAGGAGCTGAAGGCCCGGCGGAACGACAAGTCGGCCTCGACCGTCGACGTCGACGAGTTCGAGCAGGCCGAGGGCTTGGAGCTGCCCGGCGCGGACCTCTCCAACGAGGAGCTGTCCGTGCGGGTGCTGCCCCGCCAGGCGGACGAGTTCACCTGCATGAGCTGCTTCCTGGTCCACCACCGCAGCCAGCTGGCCGCCGAGAACAAGAACGGCCAGCCGATCTGCCGCGACTGCGCGGCCTGAGGCCGCCGTCGCGGCGGACGCGTGAAGGGTGACGCGATGGACGACGGCGCGATGCACGGCGACGACACGACCGATCCGAGGAAAGCCGAGCGGGGCCTGACGGCCTCGCTCGCGACCGCTGTCCGGCTCGGCGCCCGCAAGGGCGGCGACCGCGCGCGAGCGGGACTCCAGACCGTCGTCGACCGCATCATCGCGACCGCTCCGCGTGTCCCGGTCCGCGAGCTCGCGACCCTGCGCGAGCAGTTCCCCGGCCTCGGGCCGGAGCAGATCGCGGACAAGCTGGTGGCAGGTGCCGTGCACGGCACCTGCACCGTGGGCGCGGGCGTCGGCGCCGCAGCCATGCTGCCCGTCCCGCCCGCCATGCCCACCGAGCTGGCCGCCGAGGTCGTCGGCGTGGCCTGCATAGAGATCAAGCTCATCGCCGAGCTGCACGAGGTCTACGGACTGCGCGCGCCCGGCACCGCCGTCGAGCGCGCCACCGCCTACCTGGACGCCTGGGCCGCGGAGCGCGGCGCCGACCGGGCCGTTCCCGCGGGCGTCGGCGCGGCCCTCAGCGGCCACCTCAAGCGCGAGCTGCGCCAGCGCGTGGTCCGCCGCACGGTCCGCTCGCTGCCGGTGCTCACCCCCCTGATGGTGGGAGCCGCCGTCGGCGCGGTGCTGAACCGGCGCGACACCCTGCGGCTCGCCCGCCGGATCCGGGAGGACCTGCGCACCCGCCAGGTGCCCTGGGACGCGCTGCCCGAGTGACCCGGCGTGCCCCCGGCACGTCCCCGCCGCCGCCGGACCCCGCCCGCCTGCCGCGCGGGCCCTGGCCCCTTCGGCGGGCCCGCACGGTGCCCGCCGCACCCGCGAGCCCCGCAAGCGGCCCCGAGGCCCCGAAGGCCCCCGAACCCCCTGCCCTTACGTCCCCTGATCCGGGATGCGCTCCTGCACGCCCGGGTCCGGGGCCTCGCAGGACCGCGCGGCCGCGAGCGCGGCCGCCAGCCGCTCCGGGCTGCGGGTGGACACGTACAGGTACGGCGTCGGGTCGTCCGGGTCGACGACCTCCACCCGCAGCGCCGTCGGAACGTAGCTGCGCAGCAGCATGAACGCCCGCGGATCCGCCTTGTAGGTGCGCCAGGCGACCGCCTCCGCCGGGTCCAGCACCGTGGCCCGGCCCAGCGCCGACACCGGGATCCGGGCGTCGGCCACGACGAGCGAGCCGGCCACCACCCGCACCCGCACCGAGCCGTACGAACTGACCGCTGCCCCGGACAGCGCCACGCCGCCGACCAGGCCGCACAGCATCGGCAGCGTGCCGAAGGGCAGCGCGACCAGCGCCAGCGCGACTCCGACGAGGAGCGCGATGAACCACCACAGACGAGGTGCGGTCAGGCGTTCTTCGTAAGGCTGCATGAAGTCAAGCTTGGCACGGCGACGCCCGGGGACCGCCGCGCGGGTAAGGTCAGCCCTTGTGAGTGGAAATTCGACGTCCCTGACTCCTCCGGACGGTGCCAGACCGCCCGTGCGTCACCCGGACGCGCCCGCGCCCGGGGAGCTGATCGGTGCGCACTACGAGCGGTGTTTCGGCTGCGGCACGAGCCAGCCGCACGGCCTGCACCTGCGGGCGGTCGCGGGCGAGGGCGTCAGCCTCACCGCCGAGTTCACCGTGCGGCCCGAGCACCAGGGGGCGCCGGGCCTGGCGCACGGCGGCGTGCTGGCCGCCGCGCTGGACGAGTCCCTGGGCGCGCTGAACTGGCTGCTGCGGGTGATCTCCGTCACCGGGCGGCTGGAGACGGACTTCCTGCGCCCGGTGCCGGTCGGCGCCGTGCTGCACCTGGAGGCCCGGGCGACCGCCGTGGCGGGCCGCCGGATATTCACCACCGCCACCGGACGGCTCGGCGGCCCGGACGGCCCGGTGGCGGTGCGCGCCGACGCGGTCTTCGTCGAGGTCAAGCTCGACCACTTCATCGAGCACGGCCGCGCCGAGGAGATCAACGAGGCGATCAGCAACCCCGACCAGGTCAAGGTCGCCCGCGCCTTCGAGGTGAACCCGTGACCCGTACCCCCGTGGACGTCCTCATCCGCCGGCTGGACCCCCAGGTGCCGATCCCGGCGTACGCGCACCCGGGCGACGCCGGCACCGACCTGGTCACCACCGAGCCCGCCGAGCTCGCGCCCGGCGAGCGGACCGTGCTGCCCACCGGGGTGGCTATCGCGCTGCCCGACGGGTACGCGGCCTTCGTGCACCCGCGCTCCGGTCTCGCGGCCCGCTGCGGGGTGGCGATGGTGAACGCCCCGGGCACCATCGATGCCGGGTACCGTGGAGAGATCAAGGTGATCGTGGTCAACCTCGATCCGCGCGAGAGCGTGCGGTTCGAGCGCTACGACCGGGTCGCGCAGCTGGTCGTGCAGCAAGTCGAGAAGGTGCGCTTCCACGAGGTCGCCGAGCTTCCCGGCTCGGCGCGGGCCGAGGGGGGCCTGGGGTCCACCGGGGGTCACGCCGCGTGGACGGGCACCGAGGGTGGGAATGGATACGCTTCGGTCGGTTCCGACCGGGAAGGGCAGTAGCTGACGTGTTCGGACGTCGCCGCAAGCGCAGCGAGGAGGACGTCGACTCGTTCGACGTGGCCTCCGAGGAGTTGGCAGAGGACGCCGCGGACGCCGAGTACGCGGCGGAGCCGGAAGAGGCCCAGGACGCGGAGGAGGACTTCGCCGCCGGCCGGGTGAGCCTGCCCCCGGCGCCGCGCCCGGACGGGCCGTGGGACGTCTCCGAGGTGTCCGACGCCGCGGCGGGCCGCGTGGACCTCGGCGGTCTGCTCGTCCCCGGTGTCGAGGGCATGGAGCTGCGGGTGGAGGTCGCGGGCGACGCGATCGTCGCCGCGACCGTGGTGCTACAGGACAGCGCCGTGCAGCTCCAGGCGTTCGCCGCCCCGCGCAACGAGGGCATCTGGAAGGAGGTGCGCGAGGAGATCGCCGGCGGCATCACCCAGCAGGGCGGGGTGGTGGACGAGGCCGAGGGGCCGCTGGGCTGGGAGCTGCGCGCCCAGGTGCCGGTGCAGCTGCCGGACGGGAAGAACGGCGTGCAGACGGTCCGCTTCGTCGGCGTCGACGGCCCGCGCTGGTTCCTGCGCGGTGTGATCTCGGGTCAGGGCGCGGTGCGCCCGGAGACGGCCAGCCTGCTGGAGGCGGTGTTCCGCGACACGGTCGTGGTGCGCGGCAGCGGGCCGATGGCGCCGCGCGACCCGATCGTGCTGAAGCTGCCGAGCGACGCGCAGATGGTGCCCGACGGGGTGCAGCAGGAGGACGCGGAGGGCTCGCGGTTCGCGGGCGGCGTGGACCGGCTGCAGCGCGGACCGGAGATCACCGAGGTCCACTGACGGCGGCGGCTGGCCCGGCACGGGCGGGCCGACCGAGGCGACCGGGCGCGGGCGGCGCTGACGGCCCGCGCGCGTCGCCGTGTGCCCGGCCGCGGCCGGGCGGG
>NZ_JAVSCF010000283.1:0-7945 GCF_031932565.1 Streptomyces sp. B1866 | reverse complement strand
CCGTCCCGCCGGGCCCGCGCGGGGCGCGGTTCACACCGCCCGGGCCACCTCCGGCGCGGCCGGCCGGGCCGGGTGCGCCTCGCGCGCGGGCGGCGCGTCGGGCAGCTGGGCGGCGAGTCGCTCACCGAGCTCGGCGACCTGCGGCACGTGGCCGAATTCGCGCACCGCCGTGTCGACCGTCTTGCGCAGCCGGGTGTTGACCCGCTCCGAGCGGATCCGTCCGGCCAGCGGCAGGGCCAGGCTCGCCGACTCCGCGGCCTGCTCGGGCTCGCCGCGCAGCAGGTGCACGCTGGCCATCCCGATCAGGTTCAGCGCGTACGACCGCTGGTGCACGCCGCCCTGCTCCGCCTCCTTGGCGAACAGGTCCACCGCGCGCTGCATGACGGGACGGGCCTGCTCGGCGTAGAGCGGGCTGCGGCCGGCGACGTAGGCGAGGTCGCGGAAGGAGTGGGCGTTCTCCGCGTTCAGCTCGGCCTCGGAGAAGAAGCCGATCCAGTCCGGCTCGGGCTCGCCAGGAGAGGCTGCGCCGGGAGACGCCGCGCCGGGGGAAGCCGCGCCCAGGGAACACTCGGCGAAGGTGTCCTCGGCGATCCGGGCGGCCCGGATGCACCGGCTGGGCTGGCCCAGGTTGGCGTACGCGCGGGCCTCCATCGCATACAGCATCGCCTGGGTGCGGGGGGTGGCGCTGTCCCGGCTGCCGTACTGCGCGAGGTGGATCAGCTCCAGCCCGTCGTCCGGCCGCCCGAGGTGGATCATCTGCCGGCTCATGGTGGCCAGCACGTACGAGCCCAGGGGCCGGTCATCGGCCTCCTTGGCGGCGTGCAGCGCGAGCACGAAGTACTTCTGCGCGATGGGCTGGAGCCCGATGTCGTAGCTCATCCAGCCGGCCAGCGCGGCCAGCTCGGCCGCGACGCGGAACAGCCGGGTGGCCACCTCCTCCGACTGCGGCTCCCGCAGCAGGTCGGTGACCTCGTGCAGCTGCCCGACGACCGCCTTGCGGCGCAGCCCGCCGCCGCACTGCGCGTCCCACGCGCGGAACATCACCACCGCGCTCTCCAGCAGCTCCACCTCGGGCAGGGACAGCCGCGCCCCGCGCCGGGGCGGGCGCCGGGCCTCGGTGTGCTGCCGGTCCGGCCCGGGGGCCTGCGCGGGCGCGAGCCAGCGCTGCATCGGCTCGACCAGACCGGGGCCCGCGGACAGGCCGAGCGAGGTGCCGAGGAAGCCGCGGCGCGCGAGCATCAGGTCGCTGCGGGAGAACTCGCTCATCAGCATGACCGTGTGGTGCCCGGTCCAGGGCAGGTCCACGCTGGCCCCGGCCAGCGACGGGTAGGACGGCCGCAGCCCCATGTCCTCGACCGCGACCACGCAGCCGAATCGCTCGGAGAACAGCTCCGACAGGATGCGCGGGATCGGCTCGCGCGGCTGCTCGCCGTCCAGCCAGCGGCGCACCCGCGAGGTGTCCGTGCTGATGTGATGGGCCCCCAGCTGCCGGGCTCTGCGGTTGACCTGCCGCGCCAGCTCCCCCTTGGACCAGCCGCTGCGCGCGAACCACGAACTCAGCTGCGCGTTGGGGCCCTTGGCGCTTCCCCCCCGGTCGCCGTGCCCGCCGTTGCCGCCCACCGGAACGCCCCCATCCCGCGAATGCGTTCGAACCACCACCGGAAAATACCCTCTGCTACGGCCGCCGTCCCCCCCGTCCGCCGCCCGGCGCGCGCGCTGACCGGTTCCCTGCGGGGAGGCCATCCCTCCGCATACCGTCGCGGCGTCCCAGCCGGGGCGTCATGCACTGAAAGTAATGTTACGATCACGGCCCCGGCGAGGGGGTTCACGGAAACGCCACCATTCGCCACCCCTTCGGATGAACCTCTTGGCCGTTTCCCGCGATTCACTTGACATGGGGCGACCAGCAATCAATGCGGCGACGCCCGACCAGGCGTACCCGCAGCGGCGCACCACCCGCCGCGCCTCGCCACGCCGCGGCCGCCCCGGGATTGCTCACGGAGCGTCACCACGGGGCGCTCCGGGTCGTAACCATCCACGAACGCGACCCGTTGGAGGGGGTATGGGCTTCACGATCGGCGGCAACCGGGACACGCGGTCCGGCGCACGGCGCCGCGGCCGCGCGGCCGAGCCCACGACGGTGGCGGCGGAGTGCACCGGCCTGTGGGGGTGGGACGTGGTGCCCGGCGCGCGGGCGGTGCGCGTCCCGGGCTCCGGCGCGTACGCGTGCTCGTGCGGCGCGCCCGGCTGCCCCGCGCCCGGCGCGCACCCGCTGCCGGACGCCCCCGTGGTGCCGGCCGGGGCCACCCTGGACGAGGTCGCGGCGGCCTGGACGGCCGCGCCGGACGCCGCCGTGCTGCTGCCGGCGGGCCGCGCCTTCGACGTCCTGGAGGTCGCCGAGCACGCGGGCCGGCACGCCCTGGTCCGGCTGGAGCGGATGGGCCTGCCGCTCGGCCCGGTGACCGCCACCCCGAGCGGCCGGGCGCGGTTCTTCGTCGCCCCCGGCGCCGCCGCCGAGCTGCCCGGCCTGCTGTACCGGATGGGATGGGACGACGCCGACCTGGACCTGCGCTGCCTGGGCCCGGGCGACCACGTCACCGCGCCGCCCTCCGACCTCGGCGGGCGCGGACCGGTGCGCTGGCTGCGCCCGCCGTCCCTCGACACGGCCGGCCGCCCGCCGCACGCCCGGCTGCTGCTGGGCACGCTGGCCTACACCAGCCACCGGGCGGCGGTCCGGCGCCCCCGGAGCTGAGGCGGCCCCGGGGGCCCGGCCGGCGGGTACGGGCAGGCTGCACGGCCGGGCGTACGGGTCGGCGCGTACGGGTCGGCGCGTACGGGCGGGACCGCTCGTACCGGCCGCGGGCCCGCCGCGCCCCGCCGGTCGGACCCGCCGCGCACGGGTCGCGGAGCCCGGCCGCAGTCGGCGGGCGGCGGGGCTCAGTCGCCGATCAGCGCGTCGACGAACGCCTCCGGCTCGAACGGTGCCAGGTCGTCCGCGCCCTCGCCCAGGCCCACGAGCTTGACCGGCACGCCCAGCTCCCGCTGCACCGCGACGACGATGCCGCCCTTGGCGGTGCCGTCCAGCTTGGTGAGCACAATGCCGGTGATGTCCACGACCTCGGCGAAGACGCGCGCCTGCACCAGGCCGTTCTGGCCGGTGGTGGCGTCCAGCACCAGCAGCACCTCGTCCACCGCGCCGTGCCGCTCCACGACCCGCTTGACCTTGCCCAGCTCGTCCATCAGTCCGGTCTTGGTGTGCAGGCGGCCCGCGGTGTCCACCAGGACCACGTCGGCGCCCTCCGCCACGCCCTGCTTGACGGCGTCGAACGCGACGGACGCCGGGTCGGCGCCCTCGGCGCCCCGCACCGTGCGCGCGCCGACCCGCTCGCCCCACGTCTGGAGCTGGTCGGCCGCCGCGGCGCGGAAGGTGTCGGCCGCGCCGAGCACCACCGACCTGCCGTCGGCGACGAGCACCCGCGCGAGCTTGCCGGTCGTGGTGGTCTTGCCGGTGCCGTTGACCCCGACGACCAGGACGACGCCCGGCTTCTCCGTGCCGTCCGGCGTCACGCCGCCCTCGGTGTGCACGGCGCGGTCGGCGTCGGTGCCGACGAGCTGGAGCAGTTCCTCGCGCAGCAGACCGCGCAGCTCCTGCGGGGTGCGGGTGCCCAGGACCTTCACCCGCTCGCGCAGCCGCGCGGTCAGCTCCTGGGTGGGCGTGACCCCGACGTCGGCGGTGAGGAGGGTGTCCTCGACCTCCTCCCACGTCTCGTCGTCGAGGCGGTCGCGGGACAGCAGCGTGAGCAGGCCCCGGCCCAGCGCGTTCTGCGAGCGGGACAGCCGGGTGCGCAGCCGCACCAGGCGGCCGGCCGCGGGCTCCGGGACCTCCACGGGCGGCGGCGCCTCGGCCACCGGCGCCGGTGGCGCGCCCGTGGCCAGATCCACCTCCTCCACGGGCCGGCCCGGCGCCTCCGGCGGGGCTTCGGCCTCCTCGCCGACCCGGGGCTCGGCGGGCGGCGCGGTGACGGACGGGCCGGCGGGCGGCGCCGGGGGCTGCCGCTGCTTCCGGCGGCCGCTGACGACGAGCCCGCTGATCGCGGCGAGCGCGACCACAGCGATGACGACGATAAGGATGACGAGTTCCATAACCCCCCCAGTATCAGCCACCCGGCTGCGGGAACCGCCGGGCGGCTCGGGCGGTCGGCGGGTCGCCGCGCCGCCCCCCGGTCAGCCCATGTCCTCCAGCCTCTTGCCCTTGGTCTCCGGCACCCACTTCAGCAGGAAGGGTACGGACAGGGCGGCGAAGACGGTGTAGACGACGTACGTCGCCGACAGGTTCCAGTCGGACAGGCTGGGAAAGCTCGCGGTGATGGCCCAGTTCGCGAGCCACTGGGCGGACGCGGCCACGCCGAGCGCGGCGGCGCGGATCCGGTTGGGGAACATCTCGCCGAGCAGCACCCACACGACCACGCCCCAGGACAGGGCGAAGAACAGCACGAAGGAGTGGGCCGCGACCAGGGCGACGGTGCCCTCGGCATCCGGCAGCACGACGTCGTCGCCCGACCCGGTCCTGGCGGAGAACGCCCACGCCACCAGGCCCAGCGAGGCGGCCATGCCCACCGAGCCGACCAGCGCGAGCGGCTTGCGGCCGATCCGGTCGACGAACACCATCGCGACCACGGTGCCGGCGATGTTCACGATCGAGGTGGTGAAGGAGTAGAAGAACGAGCTGCTCGGATCGACGCCGACGGACTGCCACAGCGTGGAGGAGTAGTAGAAGGCGACGTTGATGCCGACGAGCTGCTGGAAGACCGACAGGCCGACGCCGATCCACACCACCGGCAGCAGGCCGAACCGGCCGCCCAGCAGGTCCCGGAAGGTCGAGGTGTGCTCCCTGCGCATGGCCCGCTCGATCTCGGCCACCCGGGCGTCCAGGTCGGTGCCCGGCCCCTCCACCTCGGCCAGCACCTCCCTGGCCGCGCCGGTGCGGCCTGCGGAGATCAGGAACCGGGGCGACTCGGGGATGGCGAAGGACAGCAGCCCGTACAGCGCGGCCGGGAGGACCATCACTCCGAGCATCCACTGCCACGCCTCCAGGCCGGCGATCTCGCCGCGCTGGTCGTCGCCTGCGAGGTTGAGGATGCCCCAGTTGACGAGCTGGGACACGGCGATGCCGACCACGATGGCGGCCTGCTGGAAGGAGGCGAGCCGGCCCCGGTAGGCGGGCGGGGCGACCTCGGCGATGTAGGCGGGGCCGATCACCGACGCCATGCCGATGCCCACGCCGCCCAGCACCCGCCACAGGGCCAGGTCCCACAGCGCGAACGGCAGCGCCGAGCCGACCGCGCTCACGGTGAACAGCGCGGCGGAGATCCGCATGACGGGGATGCGGCCGATCCGGTCGGCCAGCCGGCCCGCGGTGGCGGCGCCGACGGCCGAGCCGATCAGCGCGACGGCGACCACCTGGGCGAGGGCGGCGGAGCCGATGTCGTACCGGCCGCGGATGGCCTCGACGGCTCCGTTGATCACCGAGCTGTCGTATCCGAAGAGAAAGCCGCCCATCGCGGCGGCTGCGGTGATGAAGATGACACGGGCCAGGTGGGCGGACCCGGATACGGGCCCCCCGGGTGCCTGGGCCTGCGCGGCGACGGTCAAGGTCGACTCCTGTGGCCCGCCCGGCAGCGCTGCCGGGGGTGGGGGTTGGCCCTTCGAGGGTGACCGAATCCGTGCACCGACCACCACTTGAAGGCGAAATCAATCTGTCCGAGAGTATGCGTTCGGATTGCGAAGTCAAGACAAGAGGATCAATCGCCTCCGGGTCTCCCGCGGCGTCGGTGCCTTCGGTCTTTCTGCCGGTGCCTTCGGTCTTTCGAAGGAGACCGGCGGCGTACGCGCCCGGGAGCCAGGGGTGGGCGCGTGCGCCGCCGACCGCCCGGGGGGCTCCTGCCCGGATCCGGGCCGGGCATCCCCGCGTACGCCCTCCGCCCGTCCGGCCGGGGATCCGTCAGCGCAGCCGCTGGCTGATCACCTTCGAGACGCCGTCGCCCTGCATCGACACGCCGTACAGCGCGTCGGCGACCTCCATGGTCCGCTTCTGGTGGGTGATCACGATGAGCTGGGAGCTCTCCTGGAGCTCCTCCATGATCCGGATCAGCCGCTGGAGGTTGGTGTCGTCCAGGGCCGCCTCCACCTCGTCCATCACGTAGAACGGGCTGGGCCGCGCCTTGAAGATCGACACCAGCAGCGCCACCGCGGTCAGCGACCGCTCGCCGCCGGACAGCAGCGACAGGCGCTTGACCTTCTTGCCCGGCGGCCGGGCCTCCACGTCCACGCCCGTGGCCAGCATGTCGGACGGGTCGGTGAGCACCAGGCGGCCCTCGCCGCCCGGGAACAGCCGCGAGAAGACGCCCTCGAACTCGCGGGCGGTGTCCCGGTACGCCTCCGTGAACACCTGCTCGACCCGCGCGTCCACCTCCTTGACCACGCCCAGCAGGTCGGCCCGCGTCTTCTTCAGGTCCTCCAGCTGCTCGCTGAGGAACTGGTGCCGCTCCTCCAGCGCCGCGAACTCCTCCAGGGCCAGCGGGTTCACCTTGCCCAGCTGCTGGTAGGCGCGCTCGGCCGCCTTCAGCCGCTTCTCCTGCTCGGCGCGGACGTACGGTACGGGCTGGTTGCGCGGGTGCTCCGGGTCGTCGGGCAGCACCTCGCCCTCGGCGGGCGGCGACGGCGGCACCAGCTGGGCGGGCCCGTACTCGGCGACCAGCGCGGTCGGCTCCACGCCCAGCCGCTCCAGCGCGGTGGCCTCCAGCTGCTCGATCCGCAGCCGCTTCTCCGCGCCCAGCACCTCGCCCCGGTGCACCGAGTCGGTCAGCTTGTCCAGTTCGCCGGTCAGCTCCCGGCCCCGCTCGCGCTGGGCCATCAGCTCCCGCTCCCGCTCGGCCCGGGCCCGCTCGGCGCCGTCCCGCTCCCGCTCGGCCCGCGCGAGCGACACCTCGACGTGTGCGAGCAGCTGCCGGGCGCCGGCCGCCACCGCCCCGGCCACCGCGGCCTCGTGCCGCAGCCGGGCCCGCCGCTGCTCGGCGCGCGCCCGCGCCTCCCGCTCGGCGCGCGCGGCCCGGTCCAGCCCGTCGGCCCGGCCCGCGAGCGCCTTGACCCGCTCCTCGTGCGTACGGACCTGAAGGCGCGCCTCCATCTCCGTCTGCCGGGCGTTGGCGCCGTCGGCCGCCAGCCGGTCCCGTACGGAGGTGTCGGGCTCCTCGTCCGCCGGGTGGCTCTCCTCGGCCACCGCCAGCCGCTCGGCCAGCTCCTCCGCGTCCCGGGTGGCGCGCTCCAGCGCCTCCTCGGCCTTGGCGGCGGTCGCCGCCATCCGCTCGGCCTCGCCCGCGGCCGCGCGGGCCTGCCCGGCCAGCCGGCCCAGCGACTGCGCGACACGGGACTTCTCCCGGTCGGCCGCGCTGCGCCGCGCCGCGGCCTCCTCCACGCGCGCCGCGCACGCCGCGCGCCGCTCGGACGCCGCCCGCTGCGCCTCGGCCAGCTCCGCGCACCGTACGGCGAGGTCGGCCAGCTCGGCGGCGGCCTCGTCCACCGACGCCTGGACCTCCAGCAGGCTGGGCGCGCCCGCCGAGCCGCCGTGCGCGAAGTGCGCGCCAAGCAGGTCGCCGTCGGCGGTCACCGCGGTGAGCCCGGGCCGCGCGGCGACCAGTTCCTCGGCGTCCTGGAGGGTGCCGACCACCACCACGCCGCGCAGCAGCAGCCGCACGGCGGGCAGCAGCGCGGCGGGCCCGGTCACCAGGTCGGCGGCCGGGCGCGGGCCGCCCGTCCCGGAGCCCGAGCCCGTCCCGGGACCGGGTCCCGGGACGGGCTCGGGCTCCGGGTCCGGTTCGGGGGCGCCGGCCAGCAGCAGGGCCGCGCGGCCGGCGTCGCGCTCGCGCAGCAGGCGCAGGGCGTCGGC
>NZ_JAVSCF010000282.1:0-7968 GCF_031932565.1 Streptomyces sp. B1866 | reverse complement strand
CTCCGCGGCGCGCACCGGCTGCGGCGCCTCGCCCTCGCCGTCGGCCGCGCCGCGCGCGGCGGGGGCCCGCCGCGCGCCGTACCGGCGGTGCACCGCCTGCTTGGTGACGCCGAGGGCCGACCCCACCGCGTCCCACGAGAAGCCCAGCGAGCGGTCGAAGTCCACGGCCGCCGTCACCAGCGTCTCGATGCTGTCCCGCAGCTCCTGGGCGAGCCGCACGGTGGGCGCGGGGGCGCGTCCGTAGACGACGAACCCCGCCGAGGGGCCGGTGCGCCGCGGGCGGTAGACGTTGCCGAGCTGGGCGGTGAGCGTGCGCAGCGCGTCCACCTGTCGGCGGACCCGCTCGATGTCCCGCACCAGGAGGTGCAGGCTGGCCCGGGCCTGGGCGTCGTGGGTTGCGTGGTCGGCCATGAACAAGCCTTTCGAGCCGGCGTGGAAACCGTAGAGGGGAAGGGTGGAAGGGGGTGAAGAGCGGGTTGTAGGGACGAAAGGGGCGGTGTGGGGGAGGGTCAGGGGACGGACGGGGAAAGGGGGGAGTGGAGGGACCGGGACTGGCACCGCGGCGGCAGCCCATTTCGGTCAATCCGTCTTGACCAACGCGCCACCCGCCCCGTCGGTCACGGTCCGGGGAGTGCGCGGCGCGGCGCGTACGCCCCCTTCGCGCGGTCGCCGCTCGCGGACCCGGGACGCCCGCGGTCCGTGTCCCCGCCCCGCTCCACGCGCCGCTGGTAGGCTGACTGCCCGCCTTCGCGCGGCCACGGCCCGGCCGCGCCCGCGTCCCTGGTGCCGCCCCGCGTGCGAGAGTTGGTCCGTAGCATCCATGAGGCTCGTCTTCGCCGGTACTCCCGAGGTCGCCCTGCCCGCCCTCGACGCCCTGATCGCTTCGGACCGGCACACGGTGGCGGCCGTCGTGACCCGCCCCGACGCCCCCGCGGGGCGCGGCAGACGGCTGGAGGCGAGCCCGGTGGCGCAGCGCGCCGAGGAGGCCGGCATCGAGGTGCTCAAGCCCGCCCGGCCGCGTGACGCGGACTTCCTGGCCCGGCTGCGGGAGATCGCCCCCGACTGCTGCCCGGTGGTCGCCTACGGCGCCCTGCTGCCCAGGGCGGCCCTGGACATCCCCGCGCACGGCTGGGTCAACCTGCACTTCTCGCTGCTGCCCGCCTGGCGCGGCGCGGCGCCCGTGCAGCACGCGCTGCTCGCGGGCGACGAGGTGACGGGCGCGTCCGCCTTCCAGATCGAGGAAGGGCTCGACTCGGGGCCGGTGTTCGGGGTGGTGACCGAGGCCGTGCGCCCCACCGACACCAGCGGCGACCTGCTGACCCGGCTGGCCCTCGCGGGCGCCGGGCTGCTCACCGCCACCATGGACGGCATCGAGGACGGCGCGCTCAAGGCCGTGCCGCAGCCCGCCGACGGCGTGTCCCTGGCCCCGAAGATCGGCGTGGAGGACGCGCGGGTCGACTGGTCCGCGCCCGCCCTGCGCGTCGACCGGCTGGTGCGGGCCTGCACCCCGGCGCCCGGCGCGTGGACCGTCTTCCGCGGCGAGCGGGTGAAGCTGGTGTCCGTGGCGGCCGTGCCCGACCGCGCGGACCTGGCGCCCGGCGAACTGGCCGTCACCAAGAAGGCGGTGTACGCGGGCACCGGCAGCCACGCCGTGGAGCTGGCGTGGGTGCGGCCGCAGGGGAAGAAGCCGATGTCCGGGGCGGACTGGGCGCGCGGCGCGCGGATCGCCGCGGGCGAGCGGCTGGGCGGCTGAGCGGCCCGGAGGCGGCCCGCGACCGGTCCCCGGCCGGCCCGGAGGGGGCCCGGAGGCGGCCTTCGCCGCCGGGCGCGGGCGGCGCGTAAGGTGGAGCCTCGTTCTCGCCGATCTCCTCGATCTTCCTCGTCCGGAGCGCATCACCCGTGACCCCGCAGGCACGCCGCCCCCGCCCCGCCAAGCCCTACCGCCGCCCGAAGCGGGACCCGGTGCGCCTGCTCGCCTACGAGGCGCTGCGGGCCGTCGACGAGCGGGACGCGTACGCCAACCTCGTCCTGCCCCCGCTGCTGCGCGCGGCCCGGGAGAGCGGCACCATCGACGCGGGCGACGCCGGCGGCCGGGACGCGGCGCTGGCCACCGAGCTGGTCTACGGGACGCTGCGCCGCCAGGGCACCTACGACGCGATCCTCGCGCGGTGCGTGGACCGGCCGCTGCGCGAGGTGGACCCGCCCGTACTCGACGTGCTGTGCCTGGGTGCCCACCAGCTGCTGGGCACCCGCATCCCGCCGCACGCGGCGGTGTCGGCCAGCGTGGAGCTGGCGCGGACCGTACTGGGCGACGGGCGGGCGAAGTTCGTCAACGCCGTGCTGCGCAAGGTCGCCTCCGACGACCTCGACGGCTGGCTCGCGCGGGTCGCGCCGCCGTACGAGGACGACCCCGAGGAGCACCTGGCGATCGTCCACGCGCACCCGCGCTGGATCGTCGCCGCCCTGTGGGACGCCCTGGGCGGCGGCCGGGCGGGCATCGCCGGGCTGCTGGCGGCCGACAACGAGCGGCCCGAGGTGGTCCTGGCCGCCCGCCCGGGCCGGTCCACGGCCGGCGAGCTGCTGGCGGCGGCCGGCGAGCGGGGCGCGCTGCCGGGCCGCTGGTCGCCGCACGCGGTGCGGCTGTCCGAGGGCGGCGACCCGGGCGGCCTGGACGCGGTGCGCGAGGGCCGCGCGGGCGTGCAGGACGAGGGCAGCCAGCTGGTCGCCCTGGCCCTGGCGAACGCGCCTCTGGAGGGCCCCGACCGGCGCTGGCTGGACGGCTGCGCGGGGCCCGGCGGCAAGGCGGCGCTGCTCGGCGCGCTGGCCGCGGGCCGCGGCGCCGCCCTGACCGCCGCCGAGAAGCAGCCGCACCGGGCCCGCCTGGTCGCGCGGGCGCTGGCCGGCAACCCGGGCCCGTACCAGGTGGTGGTCGCCGACGGCACCCGCCCGGCGTGGCGGCCGGGCACCTTCGACCGGGTGCTGGTCGACGTGCCGTGCACCGGGCTCGGCGCGCTGCGCCGCCGCCCCGAGGCCCGCTGGCGGCGCCGCCCGGAGGACCTGGACGGCTTCGCGCCACTGCAACGGGCCCTGCTGCGCGAGGCGCTGTCCGCCGTGCGGACCGGCGGCGTCGTCGGATACGTCACGTGCTCGCCGCACCTGGCCGAGACCCGCGTGGTGGTCTCGGACGTACTGCGCGGGCGGGCGGGGCCGGTACCCGCCGCCGAGCGGGTCGACGCCCGGCCGCTGCTGCCGGGCGTGCCCGCGCTCGGCGACGGGCCGGACGTCCAGCTGTGGCCGCACCTGCACGGCACGGACGCGATGTACCTGGCGCTGCTGCGCCGCACCGGCTGACGCCCGCGGGCTCCCGGCAGGCCCGCCCCGGCGGGCAGCGCCGCAGGTCCCCGGGGCCGCGGCCGGTGCGCGGGCGTGGCAGGCTGGGGGCCATGGCCGTGCAGATCAACCCCAGCATCCTGTCCGCAGACTTCGCCCGCCTCGCCCAGGAGGCCGAGGCCGTTCAGGGCGCCGACTGGCTCCACGTCGACGTCATGGACAACCACTTCGTCCCCAACCTGACCCTCGGCGTGCCGGTCGTGGAGTCCCTGGGCAAAGCCACGGACACCCCCCTGGACTGCCACCTGATGATCGAGGACCCGGACCGCTGGGCGCCCCAGTACGTCGAGGCGGGCGCCGGGTCGGTCACCTTCCACGTCGAGGCCGCCGCCGCGCCCGTACGGCTGGCCCGGGAGATACGCGCCAAGGGCGCGCGCGCGTCCATGGCGCTCAAGCCCGCCACGCCCGTCGAGCCCTACGAGGACCTGCTGCCCGAGCTGGACATGCTGCTGGTGATGACGGTCGAACCCGGCTTCGGCGGGCAGGCGTTCCTCGACATCATGCTGCCGAAGATCCGCCGCACCCGGGAGCTGATCGCCCGGCACGGCCTGGAAATCTGGCTGCAAGTGGACGGGGGGGTTTCCGCGGAGACGATCGAGCGGTGTGCTGAGGCGGGAGCCGACGTGTTCGTGGCGGGCTCCGCGGTCTACAGCGCGCAGGATCCGGCCAAGGCCGTCCGGGAGCTGCGCGCCCTGGCCGAGGCGTCCGCGGCCCGGGAGGGCCGGTGATGTGGACGTCGTCCCACCGCACGGTGAACTCAAGGGTAAAGGGCAGACCAAGGCCACCGTTTCTGACAGGATGAACGGTGAGTCCAGGAAGTGAACAGAAGACATAAGGAGACCGCGGTGCCGACGGGCCGTGCAGCCACGCGGATGGGACCCGCCGAGCTGGTACAGGCGGCGGCCATGGCGCGCCGTTTCTATCTCGAAGGCAAGTCCAAGATCCAGATCGCCGAGGAGTTCGGGGTCAGCCGCTTCAAGGTGGCGCGCGTGCTGGAGACCGCCCTGGAGCGCGACCTGGTCCGCATCGAGATCCGGGTCCCCTCCGAGCTGGATGCCGAGCGCTCCGACGCGCTGCGTGCCCGGTACGGTTTGCGGCACGCGGTCGTGGCCGAGTCGACGGCCGACACCACCGAGGACACCGCCGACCCGGAGAACCTGGGCGAGGTCGCCGCGGAGCTGCTGGGCGAGCTGGTCACCGAGGGGGACGTGCTGGGGCTGGCCTGGGGCCGCTCCACGATCCACATGGCCGCCGCCCTGCACCAGTTGCCCACGTGCACGGTCGTGCAGCTCACCGGGGTGTACGACGCGGGCGCGGCCGAGCGCGGCTCGGTGGAGGCCGTGCGCAGGGCGGCCGCGGTCTCCGGCGGCGAGGCGCACCCCATCTACGCGCCCATGCTGCTGCCCGACACGGCCACCGCCCGCGCCCTGCGCCTCCAGCCGGGCATCGCCCGCGCCTTCGAGTACTTCGACAAGGTCACCGTCGCGGCCGTGTCCATCGGCTCCTGGGAGGCGGGCATCTCGACGGTCTACGACATGCTGCGGCCCGACGAGCGCGCCCACTACGCGAACCTCGGCGCCACCGCCGAGATGTCCGCCCACCTGTTCGACGCGGAGGGGCGGCGGATCGGCCGCGACCTGGGCGAGCGGTGCATCACCGTCGAGGCCGACCGGCTGCGCCGCATCCCCGAGGTCGTCGCCATCGCGGGCGGCCGCCGCAAGGCCGCGGCGATCGGCGCCGTGCTGCGCTCGGGCCTGGTGACGAGCCTGGTCACGGACACCGCCGCCGCCGACTACCTGCTGCTGGAGACCGGCCCCGGCCCCCGCCCCGCGCTGGACCGGGCCGACCCCGACGGGCCGTAGCGCCCCCCGGGCCGGGCCCGCGCCGGGCCCGGGCCGCACCGCGGCCGGCCATGGGAGACTGAAACAGGTGCGTCTTTCCGGCCTGCCGCCGCGTGCGGGCCGGCTGCCGAGTGACGGGGAGTTTCCGCGCGTGCGTTTCCTGAACGACACCCAGCCCCCCTACGACCTGACCTACGACGACGTGTTCATGGTTCCAAGCCGGTCGGCGGTCGGCTCCCGGCAGGACGTCGACCTGTCCTCCCCGGACGGCACCGGCACCACCATCCCGGTCGTGGTCGCCAACATGACCGCCGTCGCCGGCCGGCGGATGGCCGAAACCGTCGCCCGCCGCGGCGGCCTGGTGGTCATCCCGCAGGACATCCCGCTGGACGTGGTCGCCGACGTGGTCGGCTGGGTCAAGCAGCGGCACCTGGTGCACGACACGCCCATCGTGCTCGCCGCCGCCTCCACCGTCGCCGACGCGCTGTCCCTGCTGCCCAAGCGCGCCCACGGCGCGGGCGTCGTGGTCGAGGACGGCCGCCCGGTCGGCGTCGTCACCGAGTCCGACCTCACCGGTGTCGACCGCTTCACCCAGCTCGCCGAGGTCATGTCCCGCGAGCTGGTGCTCCTGGACGCGGACATCGACCCCCGGGAGGCGTTCAACCGCCTCGACGCCGCGCACCGCAAGCTGGCCCCGGCCGTGGACGCCGACGGCCGCCTGGTCGGCATCCTGACCCGCAAGGGCGCCCTGCGCGCCACGCTCTACCGGCCGGCGGTCGACGCGGCCGGCCGGCTGCGCGTGGCCGCCGCCGTCGGCGTCAACGGCGACGTGACCGGGCGGGCCAAGGCGCTGTTCGACGCGGGCGTGGACACCCTCGTGGTGGACACCGCGCACGGCCACCAGGAGTCCATGCTCGCCGCCCTGCGGGCGGTGCGCGCCCTGGACCCGCCGGTGCCCGTCGTGGCGGGCAACGTGGTCTCGGCGGAGGGCGTGCGCGACCTGGTGGCGGCCGGCGCCGACATCGTCAAGGTCGGCGTCGGGCCCGGTGCCATGTGCACCACCCGCATGATGACCGGCGTGGGCCGCCCGCAGTTCTCCGCCGTGCTGGAGTGCGCCGCCCAGGCGCGCGCGCTGGGCCGGCACGTGTGGGCCGACGGCGGCGTGCGGCACCCGCGCGACGTGGCCATGGCGCTGGCCGCGGGCGCGTCCAACGTGATGATCGGCTCGTGGTTCGCCGGTACGTACGAGTCGCCGGGCGACCTTCAGCACAGCGCCGACGGGCGGCCGTACAAGGAGAGCTTCGGCATGGCCTCCGCGCGGGCGGTGCGGGGCCGCACCCGCGAGGACTCGGCCTACGACCGGGCCCGCAAGAGCCTGTTCGAGGAGGGCATCTCCACCTCCCGGATGTTCCTGGACCCCGTCCGGCCCGGCGTCGAGGACCTGATCGACTCGATCGTCGCGGGCGTGCGCAGCTCCTGCTCGTACGCGGGCGCCTGCACCCTGGAGGAGTTCCGCGAGCGGGCCGTGGTCGGCGTGCAGAGCGCCGCGGGCTACGCCGAGGGCAAGCCGCTGCACGTCAGCTGGACGTGACGCCGCGGCGGGACGCCCGGTCGGCGCGGGTGCCGGGCGCGGCCTCGGGCCCGGGGCGGCTCAGGGCAGCGGCGTGAGCAGGACGCGGCCGACCAGGCCCACGCTCGCGTCGACCCGCTCGGCCAGCTCCGCCGCCAGCTCCGGCATCCCGCGCAGCCCCCACAGCGCGCGGAAGGCGGACCACGCCGCCTCCCGCGCCCGCAGCAGGCTCCACGAGCCCACCAGGTGGGTGAGCGGATCGACCGCCTCCAGCGGGTCGGGGCCGGGCATCAGCTCCTCCCTGACCCGCTCCTCGATCCGGGTCAGCAGCAGCCCGACCCGGTCGAAGTCCGCCGCCAGGGCGGGCGGCTCCGCCCCGCGCGCCCGGCAGGTGTCCACCAGGGCGAGCGCCAGGTCGTGGCCGATGTGCGCGTTGATCCCGGCCAGCGCGAACTGGAGCGGACGCACCCGCGCCCGCTCGCGCGCCGCGAACAGCGGCCGCCAGCAGGCGGGCGGCCGCCGCCCGGCCGCCGCCGCGTCGACCGCCGCCAGGTAGCGGCCGGCGAACCGCACGTCCAGGTCCTCGGTCGCCGCCGCGTCCCCGAAGTACCCGGCCGCGAGGGACCGCCCGACCTCCTCGGTGACCGACAGGTACACCCGGTTGAACACCCCGACCCCGTCCCCGGGCGGCAGCGCGGCGTCCAGCNGCCGCGTCCCCGAAGTACCCGGCCGCGAGGGACCGCCCGACCTCCTCGGTGACCGACAGGTACACCCGGTTGAACACCCCGACCCCGTCCCCGGGCGGCAGCGCGGCGTCCAGCGCCCGCATGCGCGCCACCACGCTGGCCACGCGCTCTCCGCCGGCGGCGGTCCGCGCGGCCGGCACGGCGTCCACGGCGTGCACGGCTTTCGCGGCGGCCTTGACGGTCTTCGCGGCCTCGGCGGTCTCGGTGGCCTCCACGGTCTCCGGGGGCGGCGGGCCGGGAACGGGCCCCTCGCAGGTCGGCATGGCGACAGCCTGGCAGGCGGCCCCCGCCGAACCGCCGCCGTTCGCCCCGCTTCGCCCGAACGGGCGAGCTTCCTCGGCCTTCCCCGGGCGGGTGGCGCGTGCCCCGGCGCGTACGGGCGGGGCGCGCGCCGGTACGCCGCCGGTCCCGGGACCGGCGG
>NZ_JAVSCF010000281.1:0-8026 GCF_031932565.1 Streptomyces sp. B1866 | reverse complement strand
GGGCCGCGCCTGGCCGCGCTGCCGCCCGGCACGCACACGCTGCACGCGCGGGCGGCCGACGGCCGGTCCGCCGCCGTGCCGCTCGTCGTGGCCCCGGACCGCCTGCCCGCGCCCGGCGGCCGCGGCCACGGCTTCCTCGTCCAGCTCTACTCCCTGCTGTCCGCCCGCTCGTGGGGCATGGGCGACCTCGGCGACCTGGCCGACCTCGCGGCCTGGTCGGGCCGGGCGCTGGGCACCGGCTTCCTCCAGATCAACCCGCTGCACGCCGCCGTGCCCGGCACGCTCGCGGGCCCGTCCGGCCCCGCCGTCCCGGCCGACCCGTCCCCGTACCGCCCCTCCTCCCGCCGCTTCCCCGACCCGGTGCACCTGCGGGTGGCGGCGGTGCCCGAGTTCGCCGAGCTGCGTGGCCGCGCGCGCGAGCGGGCCGGAGCGCTGCTGGCGCGCGGCGACGCGCTGCGCGCGGCCGTCCTGGACGGCGGCGCCCTGATCGACCGGGACGCCGTGTGGGACCTGAAGCGGGAAGCGCTGGAGCTGGTGCTCGCCGTGCCGCTCGGCCCCGGCCGCCAGGCCGCGTACGCCGCCTTCCGCGCCGAGCGCGGACCGGCCCTCGACGACCACGCCACCTGGTGCGCGCTCGCCGAGGTCCACGGCACCGACTGGCGCGCCTGGCCGGACGGCCTGGCCGACCCGCGCGCGGCGGCCACCGCCCGCGCGCGCGAGCGGCACCGCGACCGCGTCGAGTTCCACCGGCGGCTGGCCTGGCTCACCGACGAGCAGTTGGCCGCCGCGCAGCGGGCCGCGCGGGAGGCGGGCATGCCGGTCGGCGTCGTGCACGACCTGGCCGTCGGCGTGCACCCCTCGGGCGCCGACACCTGGGCGCTCCAGGACGTTTTCGCGTCCGGCATGTCGGTGGGCGCGCCGCCGGACGCGTTCAACTCCCGGGGCCAGGACTGGGGCCTGCCGCCGTGGCGGCCGGATGCCCTGGCCACCCGCGCGTACGGCCCGTACCGCGACCTGCTGCGCGGCCTGCTGCGGCACGCGGGCGCGCTGCGCATCGACCACGTGATGGGCCTGTTCCGGCTGTGGTGGGTGCCGGAGGGCCGCGAGCCCACCGAGGGCGCTTACGTGCGGTACGACGCCGAGGCGATGCTCGGCGTGCTGGCGCTGGAGGCGCACCGCGCGGGGACGCCCGTCATCGGCGAGGACCTGGGCACCGTGGAACAGGGCGTGCGGGAGACGCTGGCGGGCCGGGGGCTGCTGGGCACGTCGGTGCTGTGGTTCGAACGCGACTACGCGCGGGAGCGCACCGGGACGGCGGCCGAGGGCGACGACGCCCCCGCGGCGCTCCCGCTGCCCCCGGCGGCGTGGCGGGAGTACTGCCTGGCCACCGCCACCACCCACGACCTGCCCAGCACCGCCGCCCGCCTCACCGGCGAGCACGTCGACCTGCGGCACCGGCTCGGCCTGCTCACCCGCCCGGTCGAGCGGGAGCGCGCCGAGGACGCGCGCGAGGTCGGCGCGTGGCTGGCGGAGCTGGCGCGGCTCGGCCTGCTGCCGGAGGGGCCGGGCGGCGAGGAGGAGGCGGCCGTGCGGGCCGTCTACCGCTTCCTGACCCGCACGCCCGCGCGGATGGTCGGCATCTGGCTGCCGGACACGGTCGGCGACCGCCGCCCGCAGAACCTTCCGGGCACCTGGGACCAGTACCCGAACTGGCGGCTGCCGGTCGCGGACGCCGCGGGCCGCCCGGTCTCCCTGGAGGACCTGGCCGCCTCGCCTCGCCTGCGCGCCCTGCTGGCGGAGGTACGGGCGGGCCTGGCGGAGCCCTGAGGCGTCACCGGCCCGTACGAGACCGCGCCAAGCGGCCCGTACGGTCCCGTACAGGCCCGTACGAGGACCCCGCGCGCGCCGCCCGCCGACGCGTTCGCTAGCGTGGAGGCGTGGTCAACAAGAACGCCCTGCGCGCCGGCACCGTGAGCGCCGGAGTGACGCTGCTGCTGCTCATGTCGTCTCCCGCGTTCGCGCTCATCCGCGACGACGGGGACGACCCGGGTCCCGGCCTGAGCGTCGCCGAGACGCTGGGCCTGTACGTCGTCCTCCCGATCCTGGCGTTCCTGGTGATCGCCGGGCTGGTGATGGTGGGCGACAAGTCCCGCAAGCGGAGTGGCTGACCCCCGCGCCTTCGCCGCCGGCCCGCGCGCGCTGCTCGCGCGGCTGGCCACAGCCGTCCGAGAGCGCCGGCGGGACGCAGCCACTGCCGACTGCCTCGCGGTATATGTGAAGGAGCACGCTCCCTTCACGCCGGAAGAGCACCGGGCGGCGGCTGAGGTCTGGACCCGCGCAGAGTCGACCGAACGAGCATGGCGACGCACCTTTGGGTGAGGCGCCTGCGGGACGCTCGCTGCGGTGCGGCGGTCGTCACTCGACAGGGTGGAACTGTACAGACTTCGCGCCAGTTTCGGCGTACGCTGATGGCATGACGACCATGCCGTTCACCGAGGCCCGCAACCGCCTGTCCGAGATCATCGACGAGGTCTCGCGCACGCACGAGCGGGTGGAGATCACGCGGCACGGCCAAGCCGTCGCCATACTGCTGTCGCCCGACGACCTGGCAGTCCTGGAAGAGACCCTGGACGTCCTCGCCAGCCCGGAGGCGATGCGGCAGCTCGCCGAGTCGCGCCGGGACATTGAGGCCGGGAACGTCCACAGTCTGGAGGATGTCGTGGAGGCGCTGGCCAGGCGGAGCGGGCGTTGACCGAAGCCGGACAAGCACCGGAACCGTCTGCGGAGCCGTACCGCCTCGTCTTCACCGCGGCCGCCAAGCGGGCATTAGCTCAGCACCTGCCCGAGAAGGTCGCGGCGGCGGCCTTGGAGTTCATTGCCGGGCCGCTGGCCGCACAGCCGTACCGGGTCGGCAAACGGCTGCTTCTTCCACCACACGAGGGTACGTGGTCGGCCCGGCGAGGCACGTACCGGATCCTGTACGAGGTGGATGACGACGAGCGCACGGTGCGCGTGACAGCGGTCGACCACAGAGCTGACGTCTATCGTTCCCGTTAACCTTCGGCAGGAGCCCAGGCCCACCCGCTCCGCTCGCCGGAACGCCGCGGGGCCCCAGGCAGCGCGCCCGGGGCCCCGCGCCGCACGCCCCTCAGGCCGCCGCCGCGTCCGCCGCCTGCGCCCGCAGCGCGCGCTCCACGCCCGCGCGGGACTCCGTCACCAGCCGCCGCAGCGCCGCGCTCGGCTCGGCCGACGCCAGCCACGCGTCCGTGGCCTGAAGCGTCTCCCGCGACACCAGCAGCGCCGGGTAGAGGCCGACCGCGACCTGCTGGGCCATCTCGTGGCTGCGGCTCTCCCACACGCCCTTGACCGCCGCGAAGTACTTCTCCGCGTACGGCTCCAGCAGCTCCCGCTGGTCGGTCTGCACGAACCCGGCGATGACCGCCTCCTGCACCGCGTTCGGCAGCTTGTCGGACTCCACCACCGACGCCCACGCCTCGGCCTTGGCCTCCGGCGTCGGGCGGGCGGCGCGGGCGGTGGCGGCGTGCCGCTCGCCCGCGGCGGTGCGGTCGCGGTCCAGCTCGGCCGCGATCGCCCGCTCGTCCGCGCGGCCGGTCGCCGCCAGCCGCTCCAGCAGCGCCCAGCGCAGCTCGGTGTCGACCACCAGGCCGGGGATCTCCTCCGAGCCGTCCAGCAGCCCGGCCAGCAGGTCGAGCTGCGGGGCGGTGCGGGCGGTGGCGGCGAAGGCGCGCGCCCACGCGAGCTGGTGGTCGCTGCCGGGCGCGGCGGCGCGCAGGTGCTCCAGGGTCGCCTCGGTCCACTTCGCCAGGCCCGCCGGGCGCCGGCCGGGCGCCGCGTACAGGTCGACGGCGAGCTTCACCTGGCGGTGCAGCGACTGCACCACGCCGATGTCGGTCTCCTTGCCGATGCCCGACAGCACCAGGTCGAGGTAGTCGCGGGTGGCCAGCTCGCCGTCGCGCGTCATGTCCCAGGCCGACGCCCAGCACAGGGCGCGCGGCAGGGACTCGGCGAAGTCGCCCAGGTGCTGGGTGACGGTCCTCAGCGACTCGGCGTCCAGCCGGACCTTCGCGTACGACAGGTCGTCGTCGTTGAGCAGGAAGACGGCCGGGCGGGCGATGCCGGCCAGCTCGGGCACGTCCGTCCGCTCGCCGTCGATGTCCAGCTCGACGCGGCGCGTGCGCACCAGCTTGCCGGAGCCGTCCAGCTCGTACGCGCCGACGGCGATGCGGTGCGGGCGCAGCACCGGCTCGCCCGTGGCGCCGGCCGGCAGCGCCGGGGCCTCCTGGCGGACGGCGAAGGAGGTGACGGTGC
Organism: Streptomyces sp. B1866; assembly: GCF_031932565.1. Classification (NCBI taxonomy): domain Bacteria; kingdom Bacillati; phylum Actinomycetota; class Actinomycetes; order Kitasatosporales; family Streptomycetaceae; genus Streptomyces; species Streptomyces sp. B1866. The sequence continues at coordinate 3,697 of NZ_JAVSCF010000281.1, read as the reverse complement.
CGGAGGCGTCGGTGGCGATCTCCGGGCGCAGCACGTTGATCCCGGCCGTTTCCAGCCATTTCTTCGACCAGGTCTTCAGGTCCCGGCCGCTGGTCTCCTCCAGTGCGCCGAGCAGGTCGGGCAGCCGGGTGTTGGACCACTCGTGCCGCTTGAAGTACGCCTGTACGCCGCGGAAGAACTCGTCCATGCCCACGTACGCCACGAGCTGCTTCAGGACGGAGGCGCCCTTGGCGTAGGTGATGCCGTCGAAGTTGACCAGGACGTCGTCCAGGTCGCGGATCTCGGCCATGATCGGGTGGGTGGACGGCAGCTGGTCCTGCCGGTACGCCCACGTCTTCTCGGTGTTGGCGAACGTGGTCCACGCGTGCGGCCACCGGCTGCCCGGGGCGTGCGCCTGGCAGGCGACCGACGTGTAGGTGGCGAACGACTCGTTCAGCCACAGGTCGTTCCACCACTCCATGGTGACCAGGTCGCCGAACCACATGTGGGCCAGCTCGTGCAGGATGGTCTCCGCCCGCCGCTCGTACGCCGCGTCGGTGACCTTGGAGCGGAAGACGTACTGGTCGCGGAAGGTGACCGCGCCCGCGTTCTCCATCGCGCCCGCGTTGAACTCGGGCACGAACAGCTGGTCGTACTTGGCGAACGGGTACGGGTAGTCGAACTTCTCCTGGAACCAGTCGAAGCCCTGCCGGGTCACGTCGAAGATCGCGTCCGAGTCGAGGAACTCCGCCAGCGACGGACGGCAGTAGATGCCCAGCGGCACCGACCGGCCCTCGCCCTCCCAGCTGCTGTGCACGCTGTGGTACGGGCCGACGATCAGCGCGGTGATGTACGTCGAGATGCGCGGCGTGGGCGCGAACCGCCAGACGTTGTCCTTCGGCTCGGGCGTCGGCGAGTTGGAGATCACCGTCCAGCCCTCCGGGGCCCGCACGGTGAACTGGAAGGTCGCCTTCAGGTCCGGCTGCTCGAAGCTGGCGAACACCCGGCGCGCGTCCGGCACCTCGAACTGCGTGTACAGGTACGCCTGCTGGTCGACGGGGTCCACGAAGCGGTGCAGGCCCTCACCGGAGTTGGTGTACGCGCAACTGGCGACGACCCGCAGCTCGTTGCGGCCCCGCAGCAGGCCCGGCAGCGCGATGCGCGAGTCGGCGAAGACCTCGGCCGGGTCGAGCGTGTCGCCGTTGAGCACGACCTCGTGGACGGCCGGGGCGACCAGGTCGATGAACGACTCCGCGCCCGTCTCGACGGCGTCGAAGCGGACCAGGGTCTCCGACCGGTAGGTGCCCCCCTCCTGCGCGCCGGAGAGGTCGAGGTCGATCTCGTAGGAGTCGACGGTGAGCAGGCGCGCCCGCTGCTGCGCCTCTTCGCGGGTCAGATTCGTGCCAGGCACCTGGGGCATCTCCTTGAAGGGGTCGGTGTGCGCGCCGTGCGCGCCGTCGTGCCGCGTCGTTCGTGCGTGAGTCTGTCGTTGCGTGCTGCCGTGCCGCGTCCGTGCTTCGTCAGTGCCGCGTCAAGACCTTCCGTTCCTGTGCCGGGGCGCCGGGCCCGGGCGCCGCCGTGCACCGTGCGCGCCGTGGCCTCGCCGGGTGCGGCGCGCCGTCAGGCCGTACGGGAACGGGCGGAGACCACCGGTCGGCGGCGGACGTGACCGGTCCTCACGTCCGCCCGCCCGGTGGTCTCCGGGACGCCCCGTCGCGGCCTTATGGCGCGTATCGGGACCATCCTTCCACGCCGCCGGGCCGTCAGCGGGCCTCCGCGGCCACCAGCTCGGCGATCTGGACGGCGTTGAGCGCGGCGCCCTTGCGGAGGTTGTCACCGGAGACGAACAGCGCCAGGCCGTGCTCCACCGTCTCGTCCGCGCGGATGCGGCCCACCAGGCTGACGTCGCCGCCCGCCGCCTGGAGCGGGGTGGGCACGTCGGCCAGCGCCACGCCGGGCGCGCCGTCCAGCAGCTCGCGGGCCCGCGCGGGGGTGAGCGGGCGGGCGAAGCGGGCGTGGATCTGGAGGGAGTGGCCGGTGAAGACGGGGACGCGCACGCAGGTGCCGGAGACCTTCAGGTCCGGGATGCCGAGGATCTTGCGGCTCTCGTTGCGCAGCTTCTGCTCCTCGTCCGTCTCCTCCCGGCCGTCGTCCACGACCGACCCGGCCAGCGGCAGCACGTTGAACGCGATCGGCCGCGCGAACACGCGCGGGGCGGGGAAGTCGACCGCCGCGCCGCCGTGGGTGAGCCGGTCGGCGGTGTCGGCGGTCTTCAGCACCTGGCCGTGCAGCTCGGCCACCCCGGCCAGGCCGGCGCCGGACACCGCCTGGTAGGTGGCGACCACCAGGCTGGTCAGGCCCGCCTCGGCGTGCAGCGGCCGCAGCACCGGCATGGCGGCCATGGTGGTGCAGTTCGGGTTGGCGATGATCCCCTTGGGGCGGCGGGCGGCGGCCTCGGGGTTGACCTCGGACACCACCAGCGGCACGTCCGGGTCCCGCCGCCAGGCGGAGGAGTTGTCGATCACCACCGGGCCCTGCCCGGCGACCTTCTCCGCCAGCGCCCGCGAGGTGGTGCCGCCCGCGGAGAACAGCACGATGTCCAGACCGGAGTAGTCGGCCGTGGCCGCGTCCTCGACGGTCACCTCGGCGCCCTGCCACGGCAGCGTACGGCCCGCCGACCGGGCCGAGGCGAACAGGCGCAGCTCGTCCACGGGGAAGGCGCGCTCGGCGAGCACCGTGCGCATGACGCCGCCGACCTGGCCGGTCGCTCCGACGATTCCGATCTTCATCTGCTGTGCTCCTTGACGGTTGCGGGTGCCGTCCGGCGGCCCGCGGGCTTGCGGTCGCCGGGGCCTGCGGTCCCGGGGCCCGGGGTCCCGGCGGTCCTCGGGCCTTGCGGTCCCCGGGGCCCATGGGTCCCGGGTGTCCGGGCCTGCGGTCCCCGGCGTCCGGGTTCGCGGGGCCCGCCGGTCCCGGGGGAGCCGCGCGCACCGGGGTGGTGCGGCTCCCTGGCCTGGCGGTCCGTCCCGCCTGGCCGTCCGTCCCGGCGGGCCGGTCCGGCTTGGCCGCCGGGTCCGGTCCGGCGGTCCGGCCGGTTCCGCGGTCCGCCCGGGCGCGGGCCGCGGAGCGCTTCGCGAAACGGTACGGGCGCCAGGCCCGCGCGGGCGGGCCGGTCCCGGGCCGGTCCTGCTCGGCGGGCCTCGCCGGGCCCTCACCAGGGCCCTTGCGGGCCGCCCGCCGGGGTCCGCGCCCGTGGGCGGGCCCCGGTCCGGTCCCTGGGCGCGGGTCCGCACCGCTCCGCCGTCCACTATCGCAGGCCGCCCGGCGGCGATCTTCCGAGTTTCCGGCATCGCTCCCGGCGGGTGAACGCGGCGTGATCGCGGAGTGGCCGACGGGTAGGCATCCGGCGACCGACCACCCCCGTTCATCCCCGCGAAGATCCACGTGTGCCGATCGGCCACCGGCGTTGCCGCGACGTTAACCCACCGGCCACCCCTGGTGCCAACGATCCGTGGAGAAGGGCACCACTTCGCCCCTGACCTGTCGCTTTCGCGTGATCACGAGCGATCGGCGAACAATCAGCCAGCAATCACGGAAAAGATCACGCATGTCCCGCATACGCTCCGAGCGCTCCGCCGCCACCGCGGCCGCCTCCGCCGGCCCGGGCCGCCGCGCCCTGCTCGCCGCGGCCGGCGCCGGGGCCGCCGCCTCCGCGGCG
>NZ_JAVSCF010000280.1:0-8048 GCF_031932565.1 Streptomyces sp. B1866 | reverse complement strand
GGCCCGCGCCGCCTTGGCCCGCGCCGCGTCTGGCCCGCGCCGCGCCCGGGCGCCGCGGCCGCGTCGCCCGGCCCGGACAGGCCCCGGCCCCGGACCCGAGCCCCGGACCCGAGCCCAAGACCCGAGCCCAGGCCCCCGGTCACAGCACCCGGCCCAGGGCCAGGCCCGGCCCCGCGCCCAGCCGGAGGCCCCGGCCACCGGCCGAAAGCTCCGTCCCAGGACCAGGCCGGTCAAAGAGCCCGGCCCGCCCGACCCCGGAACCCGCCCAGCACCAGCCCAGAACAGGCCCCGGGACCAGCCCCACCCGCGTCAGGCCGGGTCGGCCGGGTGCGGCGCGAGCAGCGGGAGGCCCGCCGCCAGCCGCTCCTCGCACAGACCGGCCAGCAGCCCGTACGCCGCCGCGCCCATCAGCTCGGTCAGCTCCGCCCGGTACGACACGTACACCGGCTCCCCGCCGCCGTGCGCCGACCGGGCCGACGTGCACCACCAGTGCAGGTCGTGCCCGCCCGGACCCCAGCCGCGCCGGTCGTACTCGCCGATGGTCACCTGGAGCACGCGCGTGTCGTCGGGCCGGTCGATCCAGTCGTACGACCTGCGGATGGGCAGCTGCCAGCACACGTCCGGCTTGGTCTCCAGCGGCTCGCGCCCCTCGCGCAGCGCCAGGATGTGCAGCGCGCAGCCGGCGCCGCCCGCGAAGCCCGGACGGTTCTGGAAGACGCACGAGCCCTCGTGGCGCCGCGTCTGGCGCTCGCCGTCCTCGTTGGTCTCCGCCCAGCCGGCCGCCTTCCCCACGCCGTGGAACTGCCACAGCTCGGGCGTGAGGCGGGCCACGTGCCCGGCGACGCGCCGTTCGTCGTCCTCGTCGGAGAAGTGCGCGCCCAGCGTGCAGCAGCCGTCGCTCGCGCGCCCCGCCTGGATGCCGTGGCAGCCGTGGCCGAATACGCACGTCCACCGGGAGGTCAGCCAGGTCAGGTCGCACCGGAAGACCTGTTCCTCGTCGGCGGGGTCGGGGAAGTCCACCCACGCGCGCGGGAAGTCCAGCCCGGCCTCGTCGCCCGGCTCCGCCTCGCCGGGCTCGAACGCCCCGGGCCCGGCCTCGCCCGGGCGGGCCCCGACGGGGGCGGTTCCGGCCGGGGCAGCGGCGGGCTCCGCGATGCTTTTCGCGTTTTCGGGGGATTTCCGGCGCTTCGGCGTTTTCGTCTTTGCCACGTCCCCCAGCGTATGCCCCCGCACCCCGCGCGACGCCGGGCTCGGGCGCCCGGCGCGACCGGCTCCGGCGCCGTACGGTCCGTACGGTCCGTACGGACCCCGCGAACCCCCGCCGACCGGCCCCGACCGGCGGCCGCCCGGCCGGGCTCTCCCGGAACGGTCTTTCGGACTGTGGACACCTGTGAACGCCCGTGACCGTCCGCAGTAGCGTTTCAGCCATGAGACTCGGTGTCCTGGACGTGGGTTCCAACACGGTCCACCTGCTCGTGGTGGACGCGCACCCCGGCGCCCGCCCGCTGCCCGCCCACTCGCACAAGGCGGAGCTGCGCCTGGCCGAGCTCCTCGACGGCGACGGAGCCATCGGCCAGGAGGGCGTCGACCGCCTGGTCGCCGTGATCGGGGACGCGCTGCGGGCCGCCGAGGACAAGGGCGCCGAGGCGGTGCTGCCGTTCGCCACCTCCGCCGTCCGCGAGGCCGCCAACGTCGACGAGGTGCTGGCCCGGGTCGCCGCGGAGACCGGGGTGGCGCTGCGCGTGCTGACCGGCGACGAGGAGTCCCGGCTCACCTTCCTCGCGGCCCGCCGCTGGTACGGCTGGTCGGCCGGAAAGCTGCTGGTCCTCGACATCGGCGGCGGCTCGCTTGAGATCGCGTACGGGCTGGACGAGGAGCCGTCCGTGGCGGCCTCCCTGCCGCTGGGCGCCGGCCGGCTGACCGCCGGCTGGCTGCCCGGCGACCCGCCCGACCCGGCGGACGTACGCGCGCTGCGGCGGCACGTACGCGCGGAGATCGCCCGCATCGTCGGCGACTTCAGCCGGCACGGCACGCCGGACCACGTCGTGGCCACCTCCAAGACCTTCAAGCAGCTCGCCCGGATCGCGGGCGCCGCGCGCTCCGCCGAGGGGATCTACTCCCCGCGCGGGCTGACCCGGGAGGCGCTGGCGGAGTGGGTGCCCAGGCTCGCGTCCATGCCGGTGGCGCGGCGCGTGGAGCTGCCCGGCGTGTCGGCCGCGCGGGCGCCGCAGCTGCTGGCCGGGGCGCTGGTCGCGGAGGCGGCGATGGACCTGTTCGGCGTGACCGAGCTGGAGATCTGCCCGTGGGCTCTGCGCGAGGGCGTCATCCTGCGCCGCCTGGACCACCTGCCGTCGATCGGCGGGCACGCCGACGTGGCGGCGGTGGCCGTGGTCGCCGAGTTCGGCGACGCGGCGCCGGCCTGACCGCCGCGCCACCGCCGCGCACCGCCCGCCACCGCCCCCACCGCTCCCGCCAGGCACCCGACCGCTCCCGCCAGCCCCCTCGAAACCGACCGCCAGCCCCCTCGAAACCGACCGCCACGCCCCTCGAAACCGACCGCCAGACCCTGCCGCCCGCCGAACGGCCCAAGCCGCGCCCCTCCAGCCCCACCAGTCACACCCGCAACGCAGGCCCCCAGGCGGCCGTACCCGCGCTGCCCGGTCGCCGGTAGCCCGCCGTACGCTGTCCCTCGTGGCAGACCCAGTAGTGCGCATTCCGGATGCGAAGGTCGCGCTGTCCACGGCTTCGGTCTATCCGGAGTCGACGGCGACGGCCTTCGAGATCGCCGCGCGCCTGGGGTACGACGGCGTCGAGGTCATGGTCTGGACCGATCCGGTGAGCCAGGACATCGACGCGCTGCGCCGCCTGTCCGACCACCACGGCGTGCCCATCCTGGCCGTGCACGCGCCCTGCCTGCTGATCACCCAGCGCGTGTGGACGACCGACCCGTGGGTCAAGCTCCAGCGCGCGCGGGCCGCCGCCGAGCGGCTGGGGGCGAGCACGGTCGTCGTCCACCCGCCCTTTCGGTGGCAGCGCGGCTACGCGCGCGAGTTCGTGCGCGGCGTGTGGCGGATGGCGGGCGAGACGGACGTGCGGTTCGCCGTGGAGAACATGTACCCCTGGCGCTACCGCGACCGCGAGCTGATGGCGTACGCGCCCGACTGGGACGTCAGCAAGGACGATTACCGGCACTTCACCGTCGACCTGTCCCACACGGCCACCGCGCGCGCGGACGCCCTGGAGATGATCGGCCGCATGGGCGACCGGCTCGCCCACCTGCACCTGGCCGACGGCGGCGGGTCCAACAAGGACGAGCACCTGGTGCCCGGGCGCGGCAGCCAGCCGTGCGCCGCCGTGCTGGAGCGGCTGGCCGCGACGGGCTTCGACGGGCACATCGTGGTCGAGGTCAGCACCCGCCGCTCGATGTCCACCGCGGAGCGCGAGGCCGACCTGGCGGAGGCCCTGGCCTTCACCCGGCTGCACCTGGCGGCGGCCTCGGTGTCCGCCGCGTCGCGGTCCGCCGCGTCGCCCGCGCCGGGGGCGGTGCCCGGCTCGTGACCCGTGTCCCGCCGCCCTCCCGGCCCACCCCGGCCGTCCGCTCCACACCCGCCCCCACCGCCGGTACGGCCGCCCCGGCGCCCCGGCGGCGCGGCCGGGGCCGTCCGGCCCGTACGAGCGCGGCCGCCGCCCCCGCCGCCCGCGACCGCATCCTCGAAGCCGCCCGCAACGAGTTCGCCGCCCACGGCTACGACCGCACGTCGATCCGCGGCATCGCGAAGGCGGCGGACGTCGACCCGGCCCTCGTGCACCACTACTTCGGCACCAAGGACCAGGTCTTCGCCGCCGCCATTGAGCTGATCTTCGCCCCGACGATGGGCGTCCCGGAGGTCGTGCACGCCGGCCCGGACGGCGCGGGCGAGCGGATGGCCCGCTTCCTGCTCGGCATCTGGGAGGACCCCGTCCTGCGGGCGCCCCTGCTGGCCGTGCTGCGCTCGGCGGTGACCAACGAGAAGGCGGCCGCGGTCCTGCGGCGCATGATCGAGCGGCGGCTGCTGCTGCCGACGGCGGTCGCGCTGGCGGTCCCGGACGCGGAGCTGCGCGCCCAGCTCGCGGCCGCCCACCTGCTCGGCATCGCCCTTCAGCGGTACGTGCTGCGGATGGAGCCGGTGGCGTCGGCGCGCGTGGACGACATCGTGGCCCTGGTCGGCCCGAGCCTCCAGCGCTACCTCGCCGGCCCCTGACCGAGCCCGCCCCACCACCACCGCCGGCCCGCCCCGGACCGGCGGTACCCGGTCCCCGTCTCACATCCCGGTAACCTCGTCCCACCCCCCGCGCGCGGCGTACGCTCGACGGGTAGCCGCGCCGCACCGGCCCCGCGCCACCACCGCAGACCACCCCCAGGGAGTGAGCATCGTGCCCGAGCTGAGGTCCCGCACCGTCACCCACGGCCGCAACATGGCGGGCGCCCGCGCCCTCCTCCGCGCGGCCGGCGTAGCGCGCGAGGACTTCGGCAAGCCGATCATCGCCGTGGCGAACAGCTTCACCGAGTTCGTGCCCGGCCACACCCACCTCCAGCCGGTCGGCCGGATCGTGTCCGAGGCGGTCAAGGCGGCGGGCGGCGTGCCGCGCGAGTTCAACACCATCGCCGTGGACGACGGCATCGCCATGGGCCACAGCGGCATGCTCTACAGCCTGCCGTCCCGCGACCTGATCGCCGACTCCGTCGAGTACATGACCGAGGCGCACCGCGCCGACGCCCTGGTCTGCATCTCCAACTGCGACAAGATCACCCCGGGCATGCTGATGGCCGCCCTGCGGCTGAACATCCCCGCGGTGTTCGTCTCCGGCGGCCCGATGGAGTCCGGCACCACCACCCTGGTGGACGGCACGGTCCGCAAGCTCGACCTGATCACGGCCATCGCCGAGGCCGCCAACGACGCCGTGTCCGACGAGGACATCGCGCGTATCGAGGAGAACGCCTGCCCGACCTGCGGCTCGTGTTCCGGCATGTTCACCGCCAACTCGATGAACTGCCTCACCGAGGCCATCGGCCTGTCCCTGCCGGGCAACGGCTCGGTCCTCGCCACGCACACCGCCCGCCGCGCGCTGTACGAGCAGGCGGGCCGTACGGTCGTGGAGATCACCAAGCGGTACTACGAGCAGGACGACGCGACCGTCCTGCCCCGCTCCGTCGCCTCCCGCGCCGCCTTCGAGAACGCGGTGGCGCTCGACGTCGCCATGGGCGGCTCCACCAACACCATCCTCCACCTGCTCGCCGCCGCCCAGGAGGCGGAGGTGGACTTCACCATGGCGGACATCGACGCCCTCTCCCGCCGCCTGCCCTGCCTGTCCAAGGTCGCGCCCAACGGCTCGTACTACATGGAGGACGTGCACCGCGCGGGCGGCATTCCCGCCATCCTCGGCGAGCTGTACCGCGCCGGGCTGCTGCGCGAGGACGTGCACACCATCCACTCCGCCTCGCTCGCCGACTGGCTCAAGCAGTGGGACATCCGCGGCGGGTCGCCGTCGCCCGAGGCCGTCGAGCTGTTCCACGCCGCGCCCGGCTGCCGCCGCTCCGCCGAGGCGTTCTCACAAGAGGAGCGCTGGGAGACGCTGGACACCGACGCGGAGAAGGGCTGCATCCGCGACGTCGAGCACGCCTACTCCCAGGAGGGCGGCCTGGCCGTCCTGTACGGCAACCTCGCCCAGGACGGCTGCGTGGTGAAGACCGCGGGCGTGGACGAGTCGATCTGGACCTTCGAGGGCCCGGCCGTGGTGTGCGAGTCGCAGGAGGAGGCGGTCGAGAAGATCCTCGCCAAGCGGGTCACCGCGGGCGACGTGGTCGTCGTCCGCTACGAGGGCCCCAAGGGCGGCCCCGGCATGCAGGAGATGCTGTACCCGACGTCCTTCCTCAAGGGCCGCGGGCTGGGCAAGCAGTGCGCCCTGATCACCGACGGCCGGTTCTCCGGCGGCACCTCCGGTCTCTCCATCGGCCACGCCTCGCCCGAGGCGGCGGCCGGGGGCACCATCGCGCTGGTCCAGGACGGCGACCGCATCCGCATCGACATCCCGTCCCGCACGGTCGAGCTGCTGGTGCCGGAGGAGGAGCTGGCGGCGCGCCGCGCGGCCCTGGGAGGCGTCTACGCGCCGCGCGAACGCGTCCGTACGGTGTCGGCGGCGCTGCGCGCGTACGCGGCGATGGCGACGAGCGCCGACAAGGGCGCCGTGCGGGACGTCTCCAAGCTCGGCGGCTAGGCCGTGTCGTTTGGATCAGGGCGGGCTCGCGACGCCCGGCACTCCCCCAGCTACCGCTGGGGGTGCCCCCGCCCCCCGGCTACCGCCGGGAGGTGCCCCCGTGCGGCGTTGTCGTCGTCGCACGCAGTGCCTCCCCCAGCTACCGCTGGGAGGTGCNCCCCTGCGCTCTCCTCCTCCGCCTTGCAGCCGGGGGGTACCTCCCAGCGGTAGCTGGGGGAGCACCGGACGCCGCTCCCTGATCCACCCTGATCCAAACGACACGGCCTAACCCGGCCGCACGCCGCCGCGGGGCCGCACGCCGGCCCCGCACCGCGGTCCCGCGCGCCGACGGCGTCCGGCGCGGCAGCCGCACGCGCCTGCCGGCCGGCGTGCGGCCCGGCCCGTACGCCCTGGCCGCACGCCCCCGGACCGTGCGGGACCGGACCGTACGCCCCGGACCGCACGCCGCCCCCGTCAGCCCGGCGGCCCGTCGGAGGGGACGGGCCGCCCGTCCGGGCAGGCTCTCCCGCGCACGCGGGCCCCGCAGGACGCGGACGGTCCTCTGACGCGCCGGTACGACACGCCCTGCCCGCCCGTGAAGAGACGCCCCTCCGCCATCCGGTACGGGCCCCGCCGCGCGCCGCGTCCACGCCTGCCCGGACGTACGCCGTACGCGATCCGGCGCCCGGCGCGCGTCCCGGCCCGTACGCGTGGACGGACGGCCTACGCTCACCAGTGAGCGGGGTCCCGCTCATCCACCGCGAACACGGTTCCTTCAGGAGCGGAAGCGAAGATTCGGCCCTGCGCCGCCACCGGCGGGGGCACGTGGGCCAGGTAGCCGCTGCCCGCCCGGCCCGGGCGCGGCGGGGTCTGGCCCACCAGCGTCCGCCGCGCGGTGTCCACGGCCAGCAGCCGGCCGTCCGCCGCCGAGAAGTACAGCCGGTCACCGGAGGCGACCAGCGCCGACGCGTTGCTCACCGACGTCTCCAGGCGCCAGCGCTGCGCCTGGGCCGGCCGCGCGCGGCGGCTGTCGACCGCCACCAGACCGCCGTCCGCGCCCAGCAGGTAGACCATGTCGCCGCGGGTGGCCGCGCCCGCCTGGGACACGGCCACGGGCAGCGGCGCCCGCCGCGCCCGCCCGGTCGCCGGGTCGTAGCGCACGACCGCCGTGGTGAGGGACTGCGCGTCGGACTCGGTCAGCAGCAGCACGCCGCCGGGCGCCGTCCCGACCGGCGTGAGGTAGCCCGGCAGCGACCCCTGCCGGCGCACCGTCCCGCGCGTGGTGTCCACGGCGGTCACCCGGGTGCGCGAGCCGTCGTCCGCCGTGGTCACCGCGTAGGCGGTGCGCCCGCCGTCACCGGGCAGGCCCGCGGTGAACGTCGGCAGGGCGTGCCCGGGGAAGGCGCGCCGCCACCGCTCCCGGTTCGTGGCGGCGTCCACGGCGGTGACCGTGCCGTCGGCCGCGACCAGCAGCACCGCGTCCGCCGTGCGGTAGACCCGGCCGCCGTAGCCGGACACGTCCCGGGTCCAGCGCGGCCGGCCGGTGGCCGGGTCCAGCGCCTCCAGCCGCCCGCCGTCCGGCGACAGCACCTGCACCAGGCCCCCGGCGAGCACCGGCGGCTGCGGCGGGCCCTGATCCGGGCGGCTCGCGGCCGGCCGCGACCAGACCACCCGGCCGCCCGCCGGGTCCACGCGGGCCGCCGCGAGGCCGCGCTCGGTGCAGTACAGCCCGCCCAGCCCGTACGCGCAGGTGGGCACCGGCACGCCGCCGCCGGCCGCGGCCCCGGCGGCCCGGCCCAGGTCCGTCCGCCACG